>NZ_BAABFV010000001.1:1200000-1500000 GCF_039541235.1 Kangiella marina
CGATATCAATCAAGCCCTTCGCTGGATTCATACGCCTCCGAAAGATGCCAGCGCTGACGCTTTACAGGAGTTTAGCTCTCCCGCAGCAAAGCGTTTGATCTGTGAGGAATTATTGGCCCATCAGCTGAGTATGATGCTGCAACGCAATAAGCAACAACAACAAACCGCTTTTGTCATGAGTAAAAGTAACAAGCTACAACAAGGATTGTTGCAGCAGCTGCCCTTTTCCTTAACCCAAGCACAGTCACGAGTATCCGCTGAAATTGGTCACGACTTGACTAAAGACAAGCCGATGCTCCGACTATTACAAGGTGATGTTGGTGCAGGCAAAACCTTAGTTGCAGCGATGGCGGCGTTGCAAGCGATTGAAGCTGGCTTCCAGGTCGCGATCATGGCTCCCACCGAAATATTGGCAGAGCAACACTACTTGTCCTTTAGTGGGTGGATGGAAGCGCTAGGAATTGAAACTACCTTTTTAGTCAGCAAGTTACCTGCCAAACAGAAAAAAGAAGCGCTTGAAGCTATTGCCTCCGGAAAAAGCCCATTAATTATAGGCACTCATGCCTTGTTTCAAACTGAGGTCAGTTACCACAAGCTAGGATTCGCCATCATTGATGAGCAGCACCGCTTTGGCGTCAATCAGCGTCTCGCGTTAAAGCAAAAAGCACCGCAAGGTTTTCAGCTACACCAGCTGATGATGACGGCGACGCCTATCCCGAGAACATTGTCGATGACGGTTTATGCGGATATGGATGTTTCAATTATCGATGAATTACCACCGGGTAGAACCCCAGTGCAAACCGTTGCCCTCTCGGATCAACGTCGCGAGCAAGTCATTCAACGGATCGCCACGGCCTGCCAAGAGGAACAGCGCCAAGTCTACTGGGTCTGTACTTTAATTGACGAGTCCGAGGAGGTTCAATGTCAGGCCGCGGAAACCACTGCCAGTCAGCTCGCGGAACAGCTGCCTCAGCTCAAGGTCGGTCTGGTTCACGGCCGACTTAAAAGTGACCAAAAACACATGGTCATGGATAAGTTTAAGCAAGGCGAACTGGACATCCTCGTCGCGACTACTGTTATTGAAGTCGGTGTTGACGTGCCGAACGCCAGCCTGATGATTATTGAAAACCCCGAACGGCTTGGCCTGTCGCAACTCCATCAGCTACGCGGTCGAGTCGGTCGAGGCTCGGTCGAAAGCCATTGCGTACTGCTGTACCAGCAACCCCTGTCGAATAATGCCAAAGCGCGCATTCAAGTCATGCGCGACACCAATGACGGCTTTGTTATTGCTGAAGAAGATCTCAAACTTCGCGGGCCTGGAGAGTTATTGGGCACGAGACAAACCGGCGATGTCGGATTGCGCTTTGCTGATCTCGTGCGCGATGTGGCGTTAGTCGAAGACTTACAACAGGTTGCACAACAGTTAACTCAGGAATCTCCTGATATTGCCCACAAAATTAGTCAGCGCTGGCTCGGCTCACGCGAAGATTTTGCGGACGTTTAAACGCACTAATCCTCAACAAGTTACGTCATCCCCGCGAAGGCGGGGATCTCCAACAAACTTGCTTCAAAAGATCCCCACCTTCGCGGGGATGACAAAAAACAATACTCCCTTATATCCGCCAAAGCACCCTAGTTATGGGATTTACAGCGACTTTGTGTTAAAGTTGGCGACCTAAATTTTAGACATCCATTAACGATGAGGATTCAGGAATGAAAGAGCCTGTTCGCGTTACGGTAACCGGAGCAGCCGGTCAAATTTGTTATTCTTTACTTTTCCGCATTGCCAGCGGCGAAATGCTTGGGAAAGATCAACCCGTTATTTTAAACCTTTTAGAAATCACGCCAGCACTTAAGGTTTGTGAAGCGGTAGCTATGGAGCTAAACGACTGCGCATTCCCACTAGTGAAAGATGTGGTTGTGACAGACGACCCGGCAGTAGCCTTTAAGGACGCTAAAATCGGTCTTATGGTTGGCGCTAAGCCGCGTGGTCCTGGTATGGAGCGTAAAGACCTTATCGCTGATAACGGTAAAATCTTCAGCTCGCTGGGTAAAGTTATCGACCAAGTAGCTGACAAAGACATCCGCATCTGTGTTGTGGGTAACCCAGCAAACACCAACGCTTTTATCTTGGCAGCAAACGCACCAAGCATTAACCAGCGTAACATCACGGCACTAACACGCCTTGATCACAACCGTGCGATTTACCAGCTTGCTGAAAAATCAGGTTCTGACATTGCTAGCGTTAAGAAAATGACTATCTGGGGCAACCACTCAGTAACTCAAGTTCCTGATATCTCTTTCACCGAAATCAACGGTGCTAACGCTGCCGATAAAGTTGACGCGACTTGGGCAAAGGAAGAGTTTATCCCAACAGTAGCCAAACGTGGTGCAGCCGTTATCGCAGCTCGTGGCGCTTCTTCAGCAGCTTCAGCAGCAAACGCGATTTTGGATCACATGCGCGACTGGTGTCTTGGCTCTGAGTCAGGTGACTGGGTTTCTATGGCCGTTCCATCTGACGGCAGCTACGGTGTTGAAAAAGGTCTTATCTACTCGTACCCAGTAGTATGCAAAGATGGCGACTATGAAATCGTTCAAGACTTAGCAGTATCTGATTTCATCAAAGGTAAAATGGTTGAATCAGAGACTGAACTAAAAGAAGAGCGCGATACAGTATCTGATTTACTGTAATCGTCATCGTTCAAGAAAAGCCAGCTTAACCGCTGGCTTTTTTGTGCCTGCCATCAATAAAACTTTGTACTTTCCCCAGCATAGCGCTATAAAAGATACACACCACTAAAGATTAGTTCTATGCTTATTCATTCCGACGACAACATCCTTTTACGCCACATCACATTAGGCGATGCAGATTTTATTCTTGATCTCTATAATCAACCAGCATTTAAACGATTTATTGGCGACCGTGGTGTTAACGACCTACAATCAGCCAAAGACTTCATTACCAAAACACAAGGCCACTATCAGCAGCATGGCTTCTGGTTGTATTTAGTCGAGGATAAAACGTCAGGGGAGTCACTCGGTGTCAACGGCCTAGTTCAACGGCCTTACTTAAATGCACCGGATATTGGCTTCGCCATCTCTGAGCAGTATTGGGGGCAAGGCTTCGCCTATGAGTCTAGTTTGGCCGTACTGGAGCATGCAAAAACCCTCCATCTGCCAGAAGTTCTCGCCATAACCTCACCTGACAACAGCAGTTCGGTTAACCTGCTAGTCAAGCTCGGCTTTTCAGATCAGGGTATTCAGCTCATTCCTGATACAAATGAGGAAGTGACCTTATACCGCCACACTTTAACCTGAGTATATGTCGAAACGTTTCTAACTGTCACATTCATTAACACTTGAAGACCTTTTGTTGCGACTTTTCACTACCCTGTTAACCCGACTTTGTTATTAAATAATAAGTAAGCACCTAATACAGGAACATACTGAATGTCATTATTGTTAAATATTCTCTGGCTTATTTTTGGCGGTTTTTTTGTCTCAATGGGGTACATCGCTGGCGGTATCGCTTTATGTTTTACCATCATCGGTATTCCTTGGGGCGTCCAATGTTTTAAGCTCGCTATTTTTGCACTCTTTCCATTCGGCCAAGATACCCGCATGGCAGAGCGTCCAGCGACACAAGATTTACTTAACGTGATCCTCAATATTATTTGGCTCATCTTTGGTGGTATCTGGGTCATGATTAACCA
Organism: Kangiella marina; assembly: GCF_039541235.1. Taxonomy (NCBI): domain Bacteria; kingdom Pseudomonadati; phylum Pseudomonadota; class Gammaproteobacteria; order Kangiellales; family Kangiellaceae; genus Kangiella; species Kangiella marina. Next base: position 1,203,714 of record NZ_BAABFV010000001.1, read on the forward strand.
TTTATTCTGGGGTGTGGTGTTATGTATTACCATTATCGGTATTCCGTTTGGTATACAGCACTTCAAAATGGTTAAGCTTGCGCTGTGGCCTTTCGGTCGTGAAATTTATGGCCTCAGAAATGGTGAGCGTCTGTTCTAATCACACTACTCATCAAGTTAGGCAGCCCGCATGATAATACGGCGCTGCCTTTTTTATGTCAGAATCTGTAACTTCTTATCGTTTTTTTATAGAAATCTTGCCAACTCTTTAGCGTGTAATGGTGTCATCCAAGCAAAACATCAGGGAGACACCATGAAACGCATCACTCTTATTATTATAGCTTTATTCGCGCTGCTGAACGTTACTGCATACGCTAGTCAGGATTCCTCACTGATTCGTTACAGCTCACTCGAAAGCGATCAAACTTTTGAACAGCTTCCACTGTCTACCGATATCCAAATGCACGTTAACAGTGTGGTCTCACGAGTCACCGTAAAACAAACTTTTAAAAATAACTCAACTGAGTGGCTAGAAGGTATATATCAGTTTCCACTACCTGAGGATGCCGCTATTGATACCTTGAAAATGCATATCGGGCAGCGAATCATTGAAGGTGAAGTTCAGGAAAAACAACAAGCCGAGCGCACTTATCAACAAGCAAAGAATCAAGGACAGCGTGCAAGCATTGTTCATCAAGCACGCGCCAATCTATTTACCACGAAGCTTGCGAATATCGCTCCGGGTGAAAGCATCACTATCGAAATCCAATTTCAGAGCTTAGTTAAAGCTGACTCAACTCACTTCAGTATTCGCATGCCGCTTGGAATTACGCCACGCTATCAACCGGGGGGAAACACAACTCAAGGTAGCTCTGAGCAGAGCGTCACTCAGAATAAACATCAAGTGACTCCTCTGCCTCACGAAATGACCATGTTCAATACCGCAACACAACCTAACCGACCGGTTAACATCCGTGTGTTGCTTAATCCAGGTTTTGATTTAGCTTTACTCGAAAGCCCTTACCACAAAACACAGATCCAGCAGCATGGCGATAACTATGAGATTAGCCTAGAAAATCCAGCGCAAGCCAATCGTGATTTTGTTCTTAACTGGCAACCTCAACTTGGTCAAGAACCCAAAGTCGCTTTATTCAGTGAGGCACAAGACGGTTATAACTATCACGTTTTGATGATGCTGCCACCTACACACACATTGGTCACTGAAAATACTCAGCCACGCGAAATGATCTTCGTCATTGATTCCTCAGGTTCAATGTCCGGTGAGTCGATGCAACAGGCTAAAGCAGGGCTTTTATTCGCACTCAATCAACTCGGCCCAGATGACACTTTCAATATTATCGACTTCGATCATATCGCTCGTAAATTGTTTCCCAACGCGGTCGAAAATTCTGAACAAACACGCCAAAGTGCCATTGAATTCGTTAACCAGCTGGTCGCTGATGGCGGCACCGAAATTGCTGGAGCGGTACAATTAGCACTTGATAAGCCTCAATCCGATCGTCTTCGACAAATCGTCTTCTTAACCGATGGTAGTATCGGCAATGAGTCTCAAATATTTCAGCTTATTGAGAGTAAACTTGGCAATAATAGACTGTTTACCGTCGGTATTGGGTCAGCGCCTAACAGTTACTTTATGAATAAGGCGGCCAATTTTGGACGCGGTACTTACACTTACATTGGTAGCATTAATGAGGTGCAAACACAGCTACAAAACCTGTTTAAAAAATTACGTCATCCCGCATTAACCGACCTACAGCTTAAAGGTGCCTCAGCCGCCAGTATTGATTTACAACCCAAAGTACTGCGTGACTTATATTTGGGTGAACCGTTATTCGTCAGCTACCGAACGCCAAAAGAACACGCCGTCAGCCTTAAGGTCAGCGGAAAGTCTGATGTTTACGACTGGTCGAGCAATATTCCCGTCGTCGTCAACGGTAAGGATAAAGGTATTGCGAAGTTATGGGCACGTCAAAAAATTGCTTCTATCAACAGTAATTTCGAGCTGAGTTATGCTGACAAAAAAGAGAAAATCACGGACACAGCGTTAGCGTTTCAGCTTGTCAGTGATTTCACCAGCTTAGTGGCGGTCGATAAAACCCCGGCAAGAGTTCGTGAAGCTCTCAAGCAACACCGTCTAAAGAACCCTCTCCCTAAAGGTTTTAAAAGCAAGCATGGCTACCCACAAGGCGGCACCATTGCCAACATCGCGTTATTTGTTGGTGTACTTACGCTGCTGTTAGCCATTGCTTATCAGATGATGTTTAACCGCCGTCGTAAAGCAGTTCATAACAGTAACGCCTAAGTATTGGATAGAACACTAATGAAGAAACTCTTACGCAAATACGGCGTCATCGTCGCCCTTCTGACCATCAGCCTTGTGGCTTTTGGTCAGGCCGGCTACATTAAGGCCAAAGCTATATTGGCACAACATTTATTAAGCAACGCTTGGGAACAGACCTTAAAAGATGGTAAGCCTCATAAGCCTTGGTCATGGGCGGATACTTATCCCGTGGCCAAGCTTGAAGCCCCCAGTCAAAATGTTGAGCAGATTGTATTAGCAGGAGCTTCCGGTCGAAATTTAGCATTTGGTCCTGGGCACGTGCTTTCCAGCTCACCGCTAACCGAAAAAGGACATATCGTTCTTGGTGGTCACCGTGATACTCACTTTGAATTTCTGCAATATGTAAAAGTTGGTGAGCCGCTACGCTTGACGAATAAAAAAGGAGTAACGATGACGTATGAGATCACAGCCTTAGAAGTCCATCACATCGAGAAAGATGTACTGTATGATCGTGGTGAGAATCAACTAACGTTAATTACCTGCTACCCCTTTAATTCACTCGAAACGGGTGGGCCATTACGGTATTTAGTGCATGCGACCCTAAGCAATAACTCCTAAGACGGCACTAGGCAGCACTTACCTTTTCTTCACCACCGCCAAAGTTAACCGGGAGATACAACTGAGTTTGTTATTCGAGTCATACAGCTTGATCTGCCACACTTGAGACTTACTACCGCCATGTACCTGCTCAGCTCTGCCTCTAACCACGCCCGAACGAACGCCTCTCAAGTGATTGCCATTCACCTCTTGCCCAACACAAATGTATTTATCCGGATCAATGGTTAACATACCGCCTATCGATCCTAAAGTTTCAGCTAAAACGATATTAGCCCCACCATGCACCAACTTATAAGGTTGAAACGTTCGATGATCCGCGGGCATGGTGCCTTCTAAATAATCGTCACCAATCTCTGTTATCTCGATCCCAATGTGCTCCAAGAGAGTTCCTTTTCTCCAACTATTTATTTCTTCTAAGTCAGGTTTCTTAAACCAGATGCTCACGCTTTACTCCAATACTCTCGATGAACCTACTCTAAAGCCAACAATTTACATGATTTCATCACTGCCTAAAAGTCATTACGCTTTGAAATAGATTGCCTATTACGCTAACTGCTATACCCTGTAGTGATACTGTGTCTAGTTTTTATCATCGATAATCTGCTGAACACCCCAACCGAGCCAGCCTAATGACAAACCTCCGCCTGTGTTATCAGACAGTTGAATTTGGACAAATAGATATACACCTCTGCACTTTGCGCGACAATCAAGAATTTTATGATCCAGAAGGCATTGCAGAAAATCTCGGTATCTCGTCAGCATCCTGGCCTATTTTCGGTACGATCTGGCCGTCCAGTTTAGTACTTGCTCACTATATGTTGGATTATGACACTGACTCTAAACGAATCTTGGAAGTCGGCTGCGGCATGGCACTATCAAGTTTACTGTTGAATAAGCAATCCGCTGACATTACGGCAACTGACTACCATCCAGAAACGCATAAGTTCTTACAGAGAAATACCTTGCTAAATGGCGATAAAGATATCGCCTACGAACAAGTAAACTGGGTTGATAACAATGATCATCTAGGCCTTTTTGATGTCATCATTGGTAGCGACCTGCTGTATGAAGATAGTCACATTGAACTCTTGGCGAATTTTATAGAGGCACACGCCAAGCCTCACTGTGACGTCATTATTGTTGACCCTGGTCGCGGTAGGAAAACTAAGCTCAGCACGCGATTTATGGAGTTTGGGTTCACTTCGTCCCACCTAAAACCCAGCCATACCGATTATCTGCCAACAGAATTTAAGGGATATATCCTCAAATTTGAACGCTAAACCTTAATCATGGATTGCCCACTCTTTCGCGCTCCGGTCTTTGTTCTCGTCCTCAATAGGTTGGATTCTCTCAATCTTTCTTAGAATGTAGTCTTTAGGTAACAGCGTTTCCTTGGCTCCCACTAGCACATGATTCAAATACCATGAATACGGCTGTATGCCACTTTCTTTACCAATGGCTATATAGATTGTCGCTTCCGTTGGTGAACCATCGTTACTTGATACAACGGTCACCACCTTCTCTTCGTACCCCGCTTCAGCTTCATCCAAAACAGGTTTTTCCTGCGGGTCAATTTTATACAAGGCACCATAAACTCTATCACCATCGTTTGAAGTAAAGTAAGCGTCACACTTTCCTGAGCCGTCACCACTTAATTTATGGAACCTCAGATCATACCCATCAAGCATATAGCAGCCCATAGGCTGAGCACTGGGAACTCGCGCTCTTAGGCGAGAAACTGACATGTTTGAACCGTACGCAAAATAATACATCTTTCCCCTTTTTATAGTCCTGCTACTGATCAGTAACGACTAAAACTATTCGTACTCTACTGCCCACATACTAACAAACCCAGCCCCTTCACTAAAAATATTAGTATTTTTAGAAATAAAATCACTGGTTTAACGTTAAACTATAAATGTTGACTATATAGGGATTTTTTTATGAAGCGCTTATTACAAATTATCTTGTTAATTTTTATATTAGTGGGGATTATAATTCTATTGGTGAGATAGAATTGAAGGTTTTATTCGAAATAGGGATACCCCTCACTCTGACCCTATTATTTTAATCTCGATCCCAATGTGCTCCAAGAGAGTCCTTTTCTCCAACTATTTATTTCTTCTTGATTTGCTTCTTTAAATCATATATTCATTATTTATCTCCAGCTCATTAGATGATTAGTACCGATTATTGATTGAATCTGTCTGCCATTGCAAAGTGCGCTAACTGATCTGCATATGCTTTTTTAAAAGCAGGACGGGCAGTAGCCCTCTCAACATAATCCTTACAGGCTGGATAATCACTTAACTCACCAAAACGGTCCACTAAACGCAATACATCTGACATAGCAATATCAGCAATGGAGAAATCATTTACCAGCCATTCACGCTCAGCCAATACTGACTCCATGCGTTGTAATCGCGACTCTAAAAAATTATTCAAATTTTCACGACCTGGCGTTTCTTCATTATCGTTACTAAATTTAAACAACGACCAAGGCACGCTAGCCATCTCTATTGAGTTAAGTGCTGCAAATAACCACTGAATAACTTGGCTACGGCCTATTGGTTCGTTTGGTATTAAGTTCTCGCTACGTTCAGCAATATGAAGGAGCATAGCCCCGCTTTCAAAAATCGTGAACTCTCCATCCTTCAACCATGGTACTTGCCCAAAAGGCTGATTCTCAAGATGCTCTTTATTTCTATTTTTAAAAGGCACTCCCTCTATACGATATGCTAAGCCAGCTTCTTCCATCGCCCAACTAGCACGGATATCACGAACGTACCCACGGGGAACCTCCGGCACCCAATCAAAAGTTGTTAAAATAATCTCCTTCATTCTTCACCTTCTATCTAATCAACTGCTTTAACACTAAATATCACATAATATTCAGCCTATCAAAAATAACTGTCTATCAAAACATAACGCTCATTGGAATAAAAAACCAACATGTCTCGTTAAAGTTAAAAATAATGGCTCATGAATGAATAATGAAAAGATTAATACAAGTTATTTTATTAATATTAATGCTAATAGGTATTGTTATTTTGCTAATCCATTGTTCTATGTAATTCGATAAACTGATAGTGATATTGATTCTTTTCATCTGGCTGGTGTTTCTCTCGCGAGATTTCTTTCCAGTGATGATGGGTCCAGTCGGGGAAACGTGCATCGCCGTTTGTATCGAGATCAATAAACGTCAGGTAGAGTTTGTCCGCTTGGTCAATCATTTGACCGTAGATATTAGCGCCGCCGATAATCATGATTTCGTCTTCATCTTGTGCCACTTCTAGCGCAGCTTCTAAGCTTGTCACCACTTCGCAGTGCTCGTTATGAAAATCCGAACGATAATCGGGGTTGCGACTAATAATAATATTTTTTCGTCCCGGTAATACCATGCCGATAGACTCATGGGTTTTACGCCCCATGATCACGGGCTTGCCTAAGGTCACGGCTTTGAAATGTTTTAAGTCAGCAGGTAAGTGCCACGGCATTTGGTTATCTTTTCCGATAACCCGATCGTTTGCCATGGCGACGATTAAACTAATTATCGGTTTCTTATGTTGAGGCATATTCTTCTCTGAAATTTTAAACGGCCACAGGCGCTTTAATGTGCGGATGACTTTCATAACCCACGATTTCAAAGTCTTCAAACTCATAATCGAATAACGAATCCGGCTTACGCTTAATGTTCAGCTTAGGCAAAGGTAATGGTTCACGAGACAGTTGCTCTTTGGCTTGCTCGAAATGATTGCTGTAAAGGTGCGTATCACCGCCGGTCCAGATAAACTCGCCGACCTCTAAACCCGCCTGCTCCGCCATCATGTGCGTCAATAGCGCATAAGAGGCGATATTAAACGGCACTCCTAGAAAAATATCGGCGCTGCGCTGGTACAACTGGCACGATAACTTTCCGTTAGCGACGTAGAACTGGAATAACGAGTGACAAGGCGGTAACGCCATTTCATCGGCGACTCCAGGATTATAAGCCACTACCATCAAGCGACGGCTGTTGGGATTATTTTTTATTTGTTCAAGAACATTAGTGATTTGATCAATCGTGGTGCCGTCAGGCTTTTTCCAAGAGCGCCACTGTTCACCATAAACTGGGCCCAAGTCACCATTCTCATCAGCCCACTCGTCCCAAATTTTCACGCCATTATCTTGTAAGTATTTGATATTAGTATCGCCATTCAAGAACCACAATAGCTCGTAAATAATCGAACGCAGGTGTAATTTCTTCGTGGTGACAAGAGGAAAGCCTTCTTGTAAGTCAAAACGCATCTGGTAGCCAAAAACACTGCGTGTTCCAGTCCCCGTTCTATCACCTTTATCTTCGCCATTGTCTAAAACATGGCGCATCATATCTAAATATTCTTTCATAGGACTTGTTTCATAATACCTGTTTTATAAGCTCAGCCTTATAACTCTGTCATTCCCGCGGAAGCGGGAACGACGCATCCAATTTGTTTATTAAAACGACATTTTTGTTCACACGTAAGACAAAATACTTTTTGAATCACGGAGTTTACTATTATGTAAATGAGTATATTCTAACAGTATTTTAACACCACTATGGGAAAGGCCGTTTTAAGGCTTCTGATATGCCTTTACCAACAAATATACACCGATAACGATCATCGGTACACACAGCACCTGCCCCATGGTTAACCACGATATCACTTTACCTAAATGGGCATCTGGCTCGCGGAAAAACTCAACGCCGAACCTAAAGACACCATAACCAATCAAGAACAAGCCTGATACCGCTTTTCTCGGTCTAGGCTTTGCTGAATAAAACCACACGACGAGAAACAGTATCAATCCTTCAAATATCGCCTGATAGAGCTGCGAAGGATGGCGCAAAATACCGTCGGGGTCTTGTGGGAAACGTATGGCTAAGAAAAAGTCCGAACTTGCGGCTCTGCCCCACAGCTCTCCATTGATAAAGTTCCCTATTCGGCCAAACATCAAGCCCAAAGGCACTAACGGCACCACAAAGTCAGTTACTTCAAAGAAACTTTTCTGGTTCTTTCGAGCAAAATACCAACCCGCCAAAGCCACCCCCAGCAAACCACCGTGGAATGACATACCACCTTCCCATATCTTGAATAGGTAGAGCGCGTCCTGAGCCCAAAACTCCAATCCATAAAATAGCACATACCCAATACGGCCACCGATGATGACGCCAATGAAACCGAAGAACAAAAAGTCTGACACTTGCTCTGCCGTCCAACCTGAATTTGGCTGTTTTGCACGATAGGTGCCTAAGCCCCACGCAGCTAAGAAGCCGAGCAAATACATAAAGCCGTACCAATGCAGTGCTATCGGTCCTATCTCAAACATGACGGGGTCAATTTTCGGGAAATCCATAAATATCTCTTTTCTAAGAAGTTATTGTCTTTTATTAGCTTACAGGTGGTCGATAATGATTTTTATAGCCACAACGATCAGTAATACCGCGAATATACGTTTAATCACTTTGGTCGGTAATCGATGAGCCAAATAAGCCCCAAACGGTGCCGTCAGCATTGAACCGATCGCAATGGCAATCATCGCAGGCCAGTAGACATAGCCGATATGGTTTACCGGCAGTGAATCCGTACCCCAGCCCGTTATGATATAGCCTGCCGCCGCCATAATCGCTAACGGTAAGCCACATGCCGCTGCGGTACCAATGGCAACCACTAATTTTTCTTTATGATACAACAAATAAGGGACGACCACACTACCACCGCCAATACCCACTAGCGACGAAACAGCCCCCATCACCACTCCTGCGGGTAATCGCTGTTTGCCTTGGGTTTTCTCGCCTTTTGCCTCAGGGTTAACGCCTGATAACAGTTTTATTCCAACAAGGATGGCAAAAATACTAAAAGTCCAAGCCAGCCAAGCCGTATTCATGTACTTAGCAAGAATGGCCCCCAGCAAACCTCCAATGGCGATTCCCGGAATTAACACCTTTAGCAAAGGAACACTGACCGATCCTCGTCTGTAGTGTGAGCGTGCTGAAGACAGTGCGATAAAGCAAATTGTCGCCATTGAAGTGCCCAGAGCGACATGCATCACGTGTTCAGCAGGCACCCCAAGCTGCGGCGCCAACCAAATCATCGAAGGCACTATCACCATGCCTCCACCAATCCCCAAAAGTCCGGCTAAAACACCATTAAATAGACCCAATGCTACAAACGCCAGCAGCCACAAAAACTGTATGTCCAAGCGATAAACTCTATTGTTATGAGAGTCCTGATTATTGCATAAATCCGTTATTATTTAAGGCCTTTCTTCCCCTTAAGCCTAGCTAGTGTCGCTTTATCGCTGTTCCAGCTTACGGTATGATTATTGATATCATCATACAAAACACAGACACTATGCGCCGATTTAGCGAAGCCTGCGAACGCAATCAAGGCCCCATCCTTGATGCTATAAAACCCTATTTAACCCACAGTAACGATGTGCTCGAAGTGGGCTCAGGCACCGGTCAGCATGCAGTCTGGTTTGCTGGCGCCATGCCTCATCTAACGTGGCATACCAGCGACTTACGCGAGAATCATGGTTCCATAATTGCATGGCTAGAAGCGAGTGATTTACCCAACATTCGCAGCCCAAGAAGCCTCAATGTTGGCCAGAAAGTTTGGCCAGTCAATCAAGTTGATGCCATTTTCACTGCCAATACCTGCCACATCATGTCTTGGGATCGCGTGAAAGACCTATTCCACGGCGCTAACCGTGTCCTGAAGCCAGGAGGTTACCTGCTAATTTATGGCCCCTTTAACGTCAATGGCGATTACACCTCTGAATCTAACAAAGACTTTGACCAGTTTCTTAAGGAGCAGGATCCGGATAGCGGTATTAGAGATTATGACGACATGAATCGTGCCGCTAGGCATAACGGGCTACAGCTCGTAGAACGCCACGACATGCCCGCCAATAATATGCTGCTGGCTTATCAGAAGAATTCTTCGTTCTAACGCTCGTCACATAATTCGCCAGATTTAAAACACAAAAACCTCTTTTTTGTTCGCTCTAATACAAGCTTAAAAAAGGAGGTTTCATGCTTATTAAATTTATTATCTTTTGTCTTCTAGCAACGTTTAGCTCTACTCTTTTCGCCTGCGGAGGATCTAGCTCACCAACACTCGAGAATCTTGCTCTAATATTTTCTTCCGGACTTATTCTTAGCTGCTTTTTCCTTTTGCCACTTGGAATCATCATGCTCAATACCAGCAACTCTTCTCGATACCTATGGCTATTTTCTGTGTACTTCATAACAGCTGTCTTTACCATAGTGACGATGTTCTTCGTAACTAATAACATGGCGGCATACTTAAGCTTGCTACTATGCGTGCTTTGTACTCTTCCAACATTCCACACCGCTTATTTGGCATATAAAAAAAGAGCAGCTAATTAGCTGCTCTCTGACTCTTTATTCACGTTGTTGCGGTAAGGATGTCGGGGTCTTCGACGTCGGTTGCCTTGGCGCTGCTGACTATTATTTGAGTCGGCGGCTGGCGCCTGCTCCTGCTTTCCTTGTTGTGAGTGACGGGAGCCACCACCTTTTTTATGCTTCTTTTCTGGACGATGACTGGACTTACCTTGCATCTGAAAACGAAACATAGCCCCCATCAATTCTGATAGTGCTGAGCGGTAAACATCCCTTTTGAAATTAACTACATTTCGTACCGGGTACCAATAGTTAACCCAGATAAAACCATCAAACTCCGGATGGTTAGTCGCTTCAAAGTCAATTTTACTTTCATCGCTCACCAGCTGTAACAAAAACCACTTCTGTTTTTGGCCAACACACAGTGGTTGGGAGTTCTGGCGAATCAGTCGTTGCGGCAATCGGTACTTGTACCAATGCTGCGTACTCCCTAGAATACGGACATCATCTTTTTCAAGGCCGACTTCTTCGTATAGTTCTCGGTACATGGTTTGCTCTGCACTTTCGCCCGGGTGCACGCCCCCTTGCGGGAACTGCCACGATGTCTGTCCAAAACGGCGCGTCCAGAGTAACTGGCCTTGGTTGTTACAAATGATGATGCCGACGTTGGCCCTAAAGCCGTCTGCGTCGATCATCTATTCATCCAAATCATAAAACTTTGATATCATTGTTCCACATACCGATGCTTTCGACAATAACAAATTATGCAATACGATAACCCGCAAGCCCTACTAGACCACGCCCAGAGCTTCGCAGGCTCTACCTTAGGCGAGCTTTGTGAGCGCTATAAAGAACAGGTTCCTCAGCAGTTATTGCATAAAAAAGGCTGGGTCGGCCAATTCATTGAAATGATTCTCGGAGCAACGTCCGGCTCGCTGGCGCAACCAGACTTTCCTGACATTGGTGTTGAACTTAAAACGTTGCCGATTGATGAACAAGGACGCCCGCTTGAATCAACCTACGTCAGCGTCGTTCCTTTGATTGATATCCAAGGCTTATGCTGGGAGAACTCTGTCGTCCGACACAAGCTCATGCACGTTCTTTGGGTGCCCATCGTCGCCAGTCGGGAAATTCCTATTGAGAAACGACAAATTGCAATGCCCTTCCTATGGCAGCCAAGCGTTGAACAAGAGCAGACATTAAAACAAGACTTCGAGGATATCCTTGATCATGTCTCAATGGGGGGTATTGAACAAGTGGATGCTCGGCTTGGCGAGATATTACAAGTAAGACCAAAAGCCGCAAACTCGAAAGCATTGACTGATGCCATAGGGCCAGATGGCTCAACCATTAAAACATTGCCCCGAGGTTTTTACTTACGCCCACAGTTTACCAAGCATTGTTTACAGCAGTACTTTACTGAGACTCAAGTTTAGCTAATGCTTCAGCTCGTAATTCCTGTCGAGCTTGATCGTAGGCCAGTTTTCTCTGACGACTTGCTGTATTGATCTTTTTCTCCAACTCCATATACAGCTGATAGTATTCAATTGCTTTATCTTTATTCTTTAGCTTAGAGTGAGTCTTCGCTAATATTTGGGTAGCATTTCTCATACGCTTAACATCTCCTGCGTCTTCTGACACTGAGAATGCTTTACTCGCGAACTTTTCCGCTTTGTCATAGCGACCCGTTTCAAAATATAAGTTTGCCAGACGGATTTCGGTAAGCGACGTTAAAACGGGCCAACCATACTTCTTAACATCGATGTAGCTCTTTTCTAACAACCTTTTTGCTTTAGTAAATTCCTTCCTACTCATCGCAATATCAGCTTCAAGATTTGGCAAATGTAGTATGAATAGTCCTTCATTAGCTTTTCGGCAAACCTCATAAGCTTGATTTAGACGGTTACCCGCTAATGCATATTCTTCCGCAGAGATCTCGATGAATGCCATCTCGTAATGTGACTGACATTGCTTGGCCAAGTCCTTTGTTTTTATTGAAAGCTGTAATAATCTTCTTGCATAATCCATCGCATAATCGACCATTCCGGAGTCATTATAAAAACTTACGGCATTCTGCAACACATTGGCTTTATATTCTTCGTCCTGCATCTTCGGTATCAAGCCTAAAGCTTTATCAAAGTGCATATAGGAGCGTACGTACTTTCCTTGGAGCTGAGAAACCGCAGCAAAAATCGAATGTGCCCGACCTTTATAGTCAATATCAGCATCGCTGTTAATGATTTTCAACAGTAACCTCTCTGCTTCAGCGAAATCACTCTCCATGGTGGCAGAGTGAGCCATCAGCAGCCAATATAAATGCTTCTCACTATCCGAAAACTCAGACTTGTATTTAGATATTTCCTGTAAGGACTGCTTTGTACCTGACAAGTCTTTAATTCTCTGACTCTCAATTGCTTTGAGATCATTATAATAATCGGCCCCAACCAAGCTTTTGGTCAACAGACATAAAGCAATACCAGATATAAGTTTTTTAACATTCATAGATTACAAGTCTCTCGTATTAGTAACATCAAAGGCAAGCTTTCTTTGACGTAACTTTATATCTCTTTCATTACTTAAGCGTCTATAAATCCGAAAGTACTTTAGATGCTCAAAGCTTTGCAGGATCGATCTTGGGCGAACTCTGTGGTTAGTCATAAGCTAATACACGTGCTTTGGATGCCCAACGTCGCTAGCCGTGAGCTCCCTATTGAACAACGACAAATTGCCACGCCCTTCCTGTGGCAACCCACTTTCGAGCAGGAGCAGACGTTAAAAAAGGACTTTGAGGATGTTCTTGATCAGGTCTCCATGGGGAATGTAGAGCAAGTCGATGCTCGGCTTGGTGAAATACTACAGGTAAGACCTAAAGCTGCAAACTCAAAAGCACTAACGGATGCGATTGGGACGGACGGTTCCACTATTAAAACGTTACGCAAATCTTTTTACTTACGTCCACAATTTGCCAAGCAGTGCTTACAACAACAGTTTAGTTACCTAAGTCCAACTTAGATTACTGCTCTACTCTAAGCCACTGTCTCGCCTGGTCATAGGATAACTTTCTTTGACGGCTTGAAGCGCTTAATCTTTTCTCAAGCTCCATGTACATTAGAAAGTATTTGATAGCCTTATCTTTTTCGCCGAGTTCAGAATATATATTTGCCAAGATTTCAGTAGCACCTTTGGCACGCTTGATGTCGCCTATCTCCTCTGAAGCTTTCAATGCTTTTAAAGCTAGCTTTTCTGCCTCTTTAAACTCATCTATTTTAGAGTACAAGTTAGCTAACTTAATTTCAGTGCTTGCACTGAGAATCTTCCAACCATACTTTTTGACTTCAGTATAATTTTCTTCTAATAACTTTCTTGCTCTTGAGGTATCGCCTTTCTGTATTGCTAAATCAGCCCTTACATTTGGCAAGTGCAATAAAAATAACGTTTCATTCGCTTTGTTACATATATTATCTGTTTTAGTTAATCTATCTTCTGCTAATTCATATTTATTTGCTGATAACTCGATAAACATCATCTCAAAGTGGGCTTGGCACTGATTCGATAAATCTTTTCTTTGGACTCCAAGCTTCAGTAATCGTCTTGCATGATCCATCGCATAATCAAACATGCCTGAGTCATTATAAAAACTTACAGCATTTTGCAGAATATTCGCCTTATACTCTTCATTGTCCATTCTTGGGACATGTCTTAATGCTTTGTCTAAATGCAGATAAGATCTTACGTACTCCCCTTGAAGCTGTAATACCGCAGCAAAAACCGAATGAGCCCGGCCTTTATAGTCAATATCAGCATCACTGTTAATGATTTTCAGCAGTAACCTCTCTGCTTCAGCGAAATCACTCTCCATGGTGGCAGAGTGAGCCATCAGCAGCCAATATAAATGCTTCTCACTATCCGAAAACTCAGACTTGTATTTAGATATTTCCTGTAAGGACTGCTTTGTACCTGACAAGTCTTTAATTCTCTGACTCTCAATTGCTTTGAGATCATTATAATAACCTGCACCAATCAAGCCTTTGGTCAACAGATATAAAGCAATACCAGATATAAGTTTTTTAACATTCATAGATTACAAGCCCCTCGTATTAGCAGTATCAAAGGCAAGCTTTCTTTGTCGTAACTTTATTTCTCTTTCATTACTTAAGCGTCTATAAATCCGAAAGTACTTTAGGGCTTTATCATTTTCTTCTAGGGCTGAATAAACTTCAGCCAAAATTCCCGAAGCATTTTGCAATCTCTTTTTATCTTTCCTATAAGAGGACATATTAAAGCCTTCAAGTGCATACGCCTCGGCCTCCTCGTAACTTTCAGTTTTGAGTAATTGCTTTGAGAGGTTAATGTATACAATATAGGCTCCCATATCCCATCCATACTCTTCAGCTTTTGGAATCAAATTTCTTAATCTGGCAATAGCTGATGCAACGTTCCCTTGCTCCCCTTCTATTCTTGCAATCTCATCATCTATTCCAAGTAAAAACATCGTCATCTTTGCTTTTTCACAATACTTTATGCTTTTTAGTAATCTATCTAAAGCTAAATCATAAAACCCAACCTTCCTCTCAATGGATGCTAGCTCATAATTAGCAACACAACGATCCGTATTTTTCCTTGTTTTTTCTGCTTCTAGCTTTAATTGGCGGCTACTTTCAAGTGCATACTCATATAGCTCCGCATCTTTATATATAGATGAAATATTTTGAAGAATCCGAACCCTGTAATCATTATCATTTACTTTAGGTAATAACTCATTGGCTTTTTTTATGTATATAAATGAATCAATGGCTTTCCCTAAAGTCCAAGCTGAAGCTGCCGCTATCGAATATGCTCTTGCTTGAATATTCGAGTTGTTTGTTGATTTTGCCAAATCACTTAATAAAGTCTTAGCCTCATTATGTTTACCTTCAATATAATAAAAGTGACCCTTGATAAGTTGGTACAGATCTCTCTCTTTTTGACTCATTGACTCGCTTTTCTCACCGAGCTTAGTAAGAGACTGCTTTAGCTCTACTAGACTTTTCAGATTGCTGGATTCGATCCTTTTGAGCTGTATATAGAAGCTCGCAGACAGAGCGCTAGAAAATATAAGGATAAAAAGAGAAACTGTTAATTTCATGATTAATATGTCTTTTGACTCCAAAGCGAGCCTACTCTAACTTTCCGCGCCTGGCCATATCAAAAGCCATCTTTCTTTGTCTTATCCTAGTCTTGTTCGCATCGTTCAACTCCATATACTCCTTATAGAACTTTATAGCTTCTTTATCATTTTCTAATTCTGTATATATTTGTGCTAATAAACGACTTGCAACTTCCATTCGTTTTCTATCATTTGTCTTTTTAGCAATCTTATAAGCTTTTTTTGCATGCTCTTCTGCTTTTTTAAAGTTTGCTTCACTTAGTTCTAATCTTGCTAGCATTGAGTGTGATGCTGAAATAAGTACATCCCACCCATAATCTATCATTTTAGGATGTAGCTCGTTTGCTATTTCTCTTGCTTTATCTAATTTTCCTGTTTCAATTCGTAACTCTAATATTGAGTAACTTACACCCAAAAGTAAAATTTTATGTTGCGCTTTCTCACAGTACGACTTGGCGCTTAACAATCTATTCTCTGCCATTTGATATTTTTTTGTCAGCAGTTCAATTGAAGCCAACTCATAAGTGGCATCACAAATTTTAGAAGGGTCCTTCAATTGATTTGCTAAAACTAGAGCTCTACGCCCATAATCTAAAGAAAAATCAATTAAATCAGCATCTTTATAGAGCCCCACCGCATTAATTAAGATTCTTGATTTGTATTCTTGTTTTTTTATTTTATCTAGTAGGTCTAACGATTTATCTAGCGAAACAAAGGCCTCTACACTATGCCCTTTATAATGATTTATTGATGCAGTTAGAAGATGCTTAATTCCTTCTCTTCCTGCACTGCTAGTTTCCAGCTTATCCAGATGGCCTAATAGCTCTAAACTTTGATCTGGTTTGTTTTGCAAAAGAAGGATATGAGCTTTTAACAAATTAAAGAAATAGATCTCTTCGCTATTAAATTCATTTTTATTTTTAGATAAAGACTCTAACTTTTGAGCAGATTCTGATACATTGTTGGTTAAGCTTTCTTCGATTTTCTTAAGTTCAATGAAAGTAGTAGTTTCATTTGCAAATACTGAACTTACTACTAGACTATAAACAACAAAAACATTAAGTAGCTTGATCAACTAAATACTCTCCTGAAATTTTCCGATAACAACTTCATTACTCCTATACTCTTTTGTTACTTCGAACTTTTCTGAGCCAACTCCTCAGCTAATTCTCTATCAAAACTTATTGCATCTACAGGCGGTATGACAAGCGTGGTATGCAACTTCAGCTCTACTTTATGAACATCTTTCAAAGCTACTTTCTCACTCCTGACTTTATCTATAGGGAGAAAAGCAGCTTCATATAATATTACTTCATGCTCACTATCATACCATTGTTTTAAATGCTCAGTCAGATGCTTTACTTTCTCTGGATCTGTCTTAAAGGTCTTAGCTGTGGTATCTCCTGCTAATGCAATCTGCCATAATAGTAAGTAACTGTATTTATTAGGCTTATGACCATAATAAAGAAACTGCGTAGCTTCATAACTTTGCACACCACACGAGCCAGGGTCAATGAGTAGATCTGAGTACAAACATGCCTCTGCTGAAATCCCAGGCTCCATATACGCAAAATAACCTTCATTTTTTGCTCTTTTTATGGATTCATGTGGTACCCAAGAAAATACCCCTGCATGCCCATAAAAGGCTCCACAAACGCTTCTTCCTTTCCGTACTTCTGCAAGTATCGCTTCTATCATTTCTTCATATGTTTCTTTTCTGTATTTTCCTTCACCATAATAAGGTTGCAAACTTATATGCTCCTTACTAACAGTTTCAAGCCAGCTCTCAGCTATTGGATGAGGCATTAATGAAAACACAACATCTGCATCCTCTATTATTTTTTTCGTTCTTACAGAAAGGTGGCCTGCTAGTAGTATTCCTGTGCTAACAGCTATATAGGTTCCTTTAGTCATTATTCTTTATCATCGCTTTTCATCATTGTAACCATAAAAATGCAAACGGCTTTAGTACCTAAAAGTTTCTCCACCTCTTTTGAATCTCCTTTCATTACTGCTGTAATTTCTTTATCTTCTAAACCAAAGTCTTTCATGACTGCCTCTGGGTTTTCTACATAAGATTGATTGAGCTTTGGGTCTTCTGAAAGTTTAATGACAAACTCTTCTAACTTCTTCTTTGACATAGCCTTGTTCCTTTACCCTAAATACATGCGCTTCAAGCCAAACGCTCCATTTATAGCTTACGATTACGAAAAAAGCCAGCAAACGCTGGCTTTTGAGTCAAGTAACTGGCTCTCAACTTAGTTACTCAGCATACGTTTCTGTCGCTGGGCAACTGCACATTAAGTTTCTGTCGCCGAACACGTCATCAATTCGGTTTGTGGTTGGCCAGAATTTACTTAAAATCGTGGCTTCCGACGGGTAAATCGCTTCCGCTATCGTGTAGGGCTTATCCCAGTCACGTAAATCGGCTTGAGTGTGCGGTGCATTAACCAGTGGGTTGTTGTCTTTATCCCACTCACCACTTGCGACTTTCTTAACTTCCTGACGGATGCGGATCATGGCATCTACAAAACGATCCAGCTCATACTTTGACTCACTCTCCGTCGGTTCAATCATAAAGGTTCCAGCGACTGGGAAACTCATTGTAGGCGCATGGAAACCGTAATCCATCAAGCGCTTAGCAAGGTCAACCTCACTAATACCCGTTTCATTTTTAATGTCACGTAAATCAATGATGCACTCGTGAGCGACTTTATCGTTACGACCGACATACAATACAGGGTAATGCTCCGAAAGCTTATTTTTCAAGTAGTTAGCATTTAATAACGCGACTTCCGTTGATTTGCGTAAACCCACTTGACCTAGCATTTTGATGTAAGCCCACGAAATTGGAAGAATCATTCCGCTGCCGTATGGTGCTGCTGATACCGCATTGTCACGAGCTTCTACACTGTGGATTTTGCGTACCGAGTGGCCTGATACAAACGGCGCTAAGTGCGACTTCACACCAATAGGCCCCATGCCAGGGCCACCACCGCCATGAGGAATGGCGAACGTTTTGTGTAGGTTTAGGTGTGAGACGTCTGAGCCAATATCGCCCGGACGTGAAATACCGACCTGAGCATTCATGTTAGCGCCATCCATGTAAACCTGACCGCCGTTGTCATGGATGATGTCACAAATGTCTTTAATCTCTTCTTCATAAACGCCGTGTGTCGAAGGATAGGTCACCATCAGTGCAGCTAAGTTGTCTTTCATCTCTTCAGCTTTAGCTTTCAGATCGTCAACATCAACGTTACCGTTGTCATCACACTTTGTAATCACCACTTTCATGCCCGCCATTTGCGCTGAAGCGGGATTAGTACCATGCGCGGAGCTTGGGATCAGGCAGATATTACGGTGTCCTTCGCCTTGGCTTTCATGGTATTTCTTAATCGCGATAAGACCCGCGTACTCGCCTTGTGCACCTGAGTTAGGCTGCATCGATACAAAGTCGTAACCGGTAATTTCCACTAAGTCCGCTTCCAGTTCCTTGATCATCTTGATGTAACCGTAGGTTTGGTCTTCTGGCGCAAACGGATGAATGCATGCGAATTTTGGCCAGGTTACTGGCATCATCTCGCTGGTCGCATTCAATTTCATGGTACACGAACCTAGAGGGATCATGCCGTGCACTAATGAAAAGTCTTTAGTTTCCAAACGCTTGATATAACGCAACATATCGGTTTCAGAATAGTAGTCGTTAAATGTTGGGTGCGTTAGGAAATCCGACTGGCGAACTAACTGTTCTGGAATCGATGACTGAGCTTCATTATCTAAACCAAATATGTCTGACTCTGCGCCAGTAATAACTTCGATTAATTGCTCAATATCCGCTTGGCTTTTCGCTTCATCGATAGAAAAGCTGATTAAATCACCATCATAATGCAGGTTCACGAGTGCTTCTTTGGCACGATCTTGAATAGCCTCTACATCCGAAGCACGGAAAGTGACTGTATCAAACCAGTGATCATTCACCACTTCCAAGCCAGCATTGACCACCGCTGATGCAGCAATAGACGCATAACGATTAATACGGTTAGCAATCGTCGTTAAGCCTTTTTTGCCATGGTAGACCGCATAAAAACTGGCAATATTGGCGAGTAATACCTGAGCTGTACAGATATTAGACGTCGCCTTCTCACGGCGGATGTGCTGTTCGCGGGTTTGCATCGCCATACGCAACGCATTATTACCACGAGTATCTTTTGATACCCCAATAATACGGCCAGGCAACGAGCGCTTGAATGAGTCGCGTGTCGCGAAGAATGCAGCATGCGGGCCACCAAAACCCATCGGAACGCCAAAACGTTGCGCAGAGCCAAATACCACATCAGCACCCATCTCGCCGGGAGATTTCAGCATCACCAAGCTCATAATATCCGCTGCGACACACGCCACGGCTTTTTTGTCGTGTAGCGCCGCGATAATACTTTCTAAGTCAACAATATCGCCATGGACATTGGTGTATGACAATAAAGCACCAAACACATCATGGTTAGCAGCGTCTTCAATTGGCCCAATGATTAAATCCCAGCCGTAATGCTCAGCGCGTGTCTTTACCACATCAATCGTTTGTGGGAATGTTTTTTCGTCAACAAAGAAGGTATTGCACTTTTTATTCTTCGACGAACGCTTGGCTAAGCCCATGGCTTCAGCAGCGGCTGTCGCTTCATCCAGCAATGAGGCACTGGCCAGCTCCATTCCGGTCAAATCCATCGTCATTTGCTGAAAGTTTAAAATAGCTTCCAAACGACCTTGTGCGATCTCAGGCTGGTAAGGTGTGTAAGCCGTGTACCATGCTGGATTTTCCAAAACATTGCGCTGAATAACTGCCGGCGTGACTGTGTCGTAATAGCCCATACCGATGTATGACTTTGCGACAATATTTTCATCCGCCAATGACTGCAAATAATCCAAGGTTTCACGCTCTGAACGTGACGCTTCAACGCCAATCGGTTCCTTAACTTGGATTTTGTGCGGAACAGCCTTTTCCACCAAATCGTCTAACGACGACAAGCCCAACTCAGTGAGCATTTCCTGAATCTCGTTCTCACGAGGGCCTAAATGGCGGCGGATAAAATCATCCGACTGCTGTAATTCTTGCAAGCTTGTTTTATCAGTCATACTGGTCGCGACCTACTTATTTCACTTATGCCGATCTGCATAAACTGTTGAATCGAAAAAGCCTCGAACAACTCGAGGCCCTTAAAGCGTGCCACTGCTTATATAGTGGCCGATGGGTTACGCCTCTCGGCTAACCCATCCTATTTATTTAATGCTCAGCTCAGAGCATTTAGCTCCAAATCTTAAAACTTTAGAAAACTAACCAACTAAACTTTTATTGCGTTCAGAGCATTTAACTTCAAATCTGAAAATTTAGAAAAACGTCTTTAGGCGAGGCGAAGTCTTCAGTGAAGAAAAGGAGTTTACATAAGTAAATGACTTTTCTGAGCTAAGGCTTCAACAACGCATAATGGCGTTTTAATAATTTTTCTATTCGTCAGCGATTTCTTCAGCGTACTGCTCTGCCGACAGTAGCGAATCCAAATCACCCGAATCAATTTTCATCTTGAACATCCAGCCATCACCATAGGGATCGCTATTGATTAATTCTGGTGAATCTTCCAGCTCTTCGTTGACTTCGGTGATTGTGCCCGCTAATGGCGCATAGATATCTGACGCAGCTTTTACTGACTCAACCACTGCGATTTCGTCTTCTACATCAACTTCGCTATCCACTTCTGGCGCTTCTACAAACACCACATCACCAAGCAACTCTTGCGCGTGCTCAGTAATACCAACGGTTACAATGCCGTCACCTTCATCACGAATCCACTCATGGCTCGATACATATTTTAATTCAGCTGGAATTTGGCTCATTGTCTCTTCCTCTATAGCCCCCGACACCCATTGAGGTGGCTATCAGTTTAAAAATTAATCGTATTGTATATCAAAGTTAAACGCTGCCCAAGCGTTTATCCTCGGGCAACAAAGGTCTTTAAGTCCTAGCTTTCGGCCAACATTAAATCAATGACTTACCTTTACGCACAAAGCTTGGCTTGACCACTTTTGCTGGAATTTGCTTCTTACGAACTTGCACTAGTACATCTTCGGCATCAACAGAACGCTGCACGCGTGCCATCGCAATGCTTTTACCCGTTGTTGGCGACATAGTGCCAGAGGTAACAACGCCAACAACCTCATCATTCAGCACCACTTCTTGACCTTCACGCATAATGCCTTTGCCGTCCAGTACCAAGCCAATCAACTTACGTGCAACACCGTTGGCTTTCTGCTCTGTTAGCGCTTTACGCCCCACAAAGTCACGGCCTTCAGGCTCCCACGCAATGGTCCAGCCCATGTTTGCTTCAAGCGGCGACACCGTTTCATCCATATCGTGACCATACAGGTTCATGCCAGCTTCAAGGCGCAAGGTATCGCGCGCCGCTAAGCCGCATGGCTTCACACCTGCATTAATCAACGCATTCCACAATTCAATGGCTTTATTGTCTGGAACTAGAATTTCGTACCCGTCTTCGCCGGTATACCCTGTACGAGCAACGAACAGATCGCCTGCGTAAGCGGCCATGAATGGCTTTAATTCTGACACTGCTGCTTTTTGTTCATCACTAAAGGTCGCCTGCGCTTTTTCTATCGCTTCAGGCCCTTGAACAGCAATAATCGCCAAATCTGAACGCTCCTCCACGGAGACATCAAACTGCTGGGCAACGTTCTCTAACCACGCCAGATCTTTCTCGCGAGTCGCCGCATTCACGACCACGCGATAATGGGCATCATTCAAGTAATAAACGATAAGATCGTCAATCACGCCACCATCTTCATGTAACATGCCCGTATATAGCGCTTTGCCAGACTCTTGAAGCTTCGCCACGTCGTTTGCTAATAAATACTGTAGATACGGCTTCGCTTCGCTGCCTTTAATCTCGACGATGGTCATATGCGATACGTCGAACATACCCGCCGCTTCACGCACTGCAGCATGTTCATCAAGTTGTGAACCATAGTTTAACGGCATATCCCAGCCGCCAAAATCGACAATGCGTGCCTCAGCATCAACATGAGCTTGATATAAAGGTGTTTTGCTACCCATAACGACACCGTTCCTTAAACAATTGAGTGGTAATAATGGCGCATGATTATACAGGGGTTCTTAAGACAAAAGAACCCGAAAAGGTAGAGTCAGACCAGTAAAACACTATCCCAAATAGCTTTTGATTATATTCAGAAAAATATCCTTACACTTAAGTGCTTGAAGAGATTGGTGGCCATCTCCATAATTCATCCGTATTTCAAACACAAGGATTGGGAATGTTGAACTTGTTAAAATCTATCGGAAAGGAAATACTTTTCTTACTTGCTGCGATTGTTTCTTTTACTGTTGGTTATCTAGCAGGAAATATTCTATCCGGCTTTCTCAGCCTTATGGCTTTTAGTCTAATCGGAAAGTTCATCGGTAAGAAGCTAGCCGAAAGCCAAGTAAACTCTACACAAGCTTAAAGCTCACTCTTCTTAATCAGCAGAATTACCGGAATAATACCTACGGCTACAAGCATGATGGCTGGGAGCGAAGTCAGCTCCCACTGACCTTCAGCGCTGAGTTCGTAGATCCGCACCGCAAGCGTGTCCCAGCCATAGGTACGCAATATCAGCGTTGCCGGCATTTCCTTCATCACTTCGACGAAGACTAGCAATAAAGCAGTCAGTACGCCTGGGCGCAACAGCGGAATATACACGCGGAATAAACGCTCACGTTTTCCAGCACCCAAAATTCCAGCGGTTTCTACCACACTTGGTTTAATTTGCCCCATCGAGCTGGCCAATGGTCCGTAACCAATGCGCAAGAAGCGAATCACGTAAGCCAGTAACAACGCAAACAATCCAGTTGCTAACCATTGGCTTTGATCATCCATAATATCGGCAATCCAACTGTCGATACCGTTGAGCGCCATCATGATGCCTACCGCCAATACGGTTCCTGGCATGGCGTAACCAAGCTGCGAGACCTCGGTCATCACGCCTCGTGGTTTGGTTTGCTTATGACGCTGCGCCCAGACCATAATACTGGCGACAAGCAGTGTGATTACCGCAGCAAGCACGGCTAACAGTACCGTGTTGATCAGTAAATCAATGGTACCCTCCGTGTGTTGCTCAAAACTACTGACGACCCAATATACCAACTGAATGACTGGCAATATAAAGCCTAAGGCGAAGACCAACCAAGCACCGCACTGTGCCACTAGGCCCCAGCCACCGCTTAAACGCTGACGGTACTGCTTCAGCGCTGCTCCGGATTGTTCATAACGCCCTTTTCCGCGGCCCCATTTTTCAGCAATCACCGCCATACTGACAAAAAGCAATAACAAGCACGCGAGCTGCGCCGCAGTGCCGTGACTGTAAAACCCATACCATGACTTATAAACGGCAGTGGTAAAAGTGTTGTAATTAAAAATACTCACAGCACCAAAGTCAGCCAAAGTTTCCATCAACACCAGCGCCAGACCCGCCACCCATGCAGGACGCGTTAGCGGAATAACCAACCGCCAGAACGCGGCGGCTTTGCTGTAACCTAATGTGCGGGCACTTTCGTAACTTGAGCGGCCTTTTCGTTGCAAGGCACTGCGCATCAGTAAATACACATACGGGTAAAGCGATAAGGTGAACACCAAGCCCACGCCCAAAGGGTTACGCATATCTGGCAGCCACTCAATGCCCAGTCCAAGCGCAAACAAAAACTGCTGCATCGGCCCGCCAAAGTCAGTAAAGCCTAACAAGACGAACGCTAATATATAGGGCGGGATCGCTAGCGGTAGCATCAGACCCCACTGTAAAATACTACGCCCGGGGAAATCGTACATCACCACCAACCACGCCAAACTGACGCCGAGCAGGAAACTGGCTGTGCCTACTAAGGTGATCAGAATAATCGTATTAGAAAAGAGTTGTCGTAACTCGGTTTGCCAAAGATGTGACCACAGTTCAGGTTCAACCTGTCCCCATGAAGCTAAAAGAGGCACCAACGGCATGACACAAATTGCAAACACGGCGGAAAGCAATATGACCGGCAACCAAGCGCCCATACGTTGACGCCAGCGATGAACGCTGGCGTCGTTAGATCTTAATAATTTATTGCCGATCATTATTTGAAGTCATTTTAGGCTAGCAATGACACCTATTGTTATTTTGTCATCCCGCCCTTCGACGGAATGACAAGTGTATTTATTTATAGCCTGATCGATCCATCACTTTAACCGCTTGCGGTTGAAGCTCGCCCGCTTTTGATAAATTCATATCATCGGCTTTAAAACTTCCCCAAGCTTCCACTTCTGGAACAGGCTTAATCTCTGCATTCGCTGGATATTCCATATTGTGACCAGCGTACATTTGCTGTGCGTCTGCACTCGATAGCCATTCTATCAGCTTTGTCGCATTTTCGACATTAGAAGAGTGCTTGGTGATACCCGCGCCAGAAATATTAACGTGGACGCCCGACGTATCTTGGTTTGGCCAGAACAATGCTACCGGTATTTCTGGGTTTTCTTTTTCCAAACGACCAAAGTAATAGGTGTTAACGATACCCACATCACAAGCGCCCGCTTCAATCGCGTTCATGACCTTAGTGTCGTTTGAGAAAGGATCCGTTGCTAAGTTGGCGACCCAGCCTTCAACAATCTCTTGCGCCTTTTCTTCGCCGTGACGAGCAACCAACATTGCCACTAGCGACTGGTTATACACTTTCTTCGAGGTTCTTAAGCACAAGCGACCTTTCCATTGCTCATCACCCAAAGCTTCATAGGTTGTCAGGTTTTCGGGATTAACACGCTCCTTACTGTAAACAATCGTTCGCGCACGCACCGTTAAACCAAACCACTCGTTACCGGGATCTTGAAGACTCTCTGGAATATTGCTTTCAAGTACATCGGATTCTATCGGCTGTAAAATACCTTCCTGAGTCGCCTGCCATAAATTGCCCGCATCGACTGTCATCAATATATCCGCTGGCGAGCGCTCGCCCTCAGCTTTTAATCGACTGATTAGGGGTGCTGCGCCATCAGTGATATAGACCACTGGAATACCGGTTTCTTTCGTGAACTGCTCAAAGAACGGTTTGATCAAGTGTTCTTTACGCGAGGAATAGACCACAATTTCTTTTTGCGCCGCACCTTGCTTTTCAGCGGCTGGAGACTGCTGTTCTGGTGTAGCAGATTGCTCATTAGTTTTAGCTTGCTCTTTCTCAGAGTCACCACAAGCCGTTAGCGTTAAAGCAGAAGCCGCTACTATTGAAACAAGCCATTTATTCATTGTTTTCATTTAAAAAATCCTGGGGATTTCCCGTAGAGATATAATGCACAAATGATAATTATTATCATTTGTAATTTCAAGCAGAGTTTTATGACAATCGCGTTATTCAGCGACTCACTTACAAGCCCATCGCTTTTCTAATCAGGGTTTGCTTTAGTAGGGGGTGTTTATCGGTCATAGCTAAGCCATAACTGCGCGCCATTTGTAGCGCTGGTATTTCTTGCTCAAACAGTCGCTTAAAGCTCTGCATCGCCAACTGCATCGCCTTAGTTTCTGACTTGCGCGCTCGCTCAAAAGGTCGCAAACGATGCTTTAGCCCAATATCCGCGCCTTTCGCTAATGAGGTTTCAATCACCTTAGCAAGCTCTAAGGCATCGGAAAATCCAAGGTTCACGCCCTGCCCCGCAAGCGGATGAATGGTATGAGCGGCATCACCGATTAAAGCCAATCGATGCAGAGCCATGGCGCTCGCTGTTCGCTCATACAATGGGAAAGACACTGGCCTAGATTCCAGCGTCACTTGCCCCAAACTCATTTCAAAGGTCTGACTCAAGCGCTTTTCAAAATCAGCGACGTTGAGCGTTAATAATTCCTCGGCATAAGCTTCATCAACCGACCATACAATTGAACACAGATGACTGTTCGCCAAGGGAAGAAAAGCCAAAGGACCATGATGGTCGAATCGCTGCCAAGCCGTTTTCTGATGGGGCTTTTCGGTTTTGACCGTACAGACGATAGCCTTGTGTCCGTATGCTTGCTGCTCTTGACCAATGTCGCTGGCTTTGCGTAGCCATGAAAAGGCACCATCCGCGGCGACCAATAGCGAGGCCTTCATTCTCTTACCTGAAGCTAAGGTAAGCTCCGCATAGTTTTCTTGATAATCAACAGCTTGGCACTTTTCAGGGCACAGCCAATCCACCGTTCGAACGTTCTCAGTCGACTGATACAAGGCACGACGCAACACTCGATTCTCAATAATGTAACCTAAATTTTGCTCCGCAATTAAGCTGGCATCAAACGCAATTTTGCCACGTGATGATTCACCATCCCAGACAAACATTCGCTGATAATCAGACCGATACGGTGCTTCGATTAGCTGCCAAGCACCGACGTCCTGAAACAGCTTCTGACTGGCACGAGTCATCGCGCTAACACGAGCATCCACGGTCTTTTCGTCCCAGCTGAGCTCCACAGGTTTCGGATCAATAACAGCCACACGCAAATCGAGTTGCGCCAACTTAGCCGTTAACGCCAACCCTACCATGCCACCACCAACGATGATGACATCATAATCGAGTTTAGCTTGTCGGTTACTCTTACCTATCATCGTGAGCCCTTTTCATCCTCAAAACACGCTTTAAACGATTCCAACGGATTTCCAGTTTCACCAATCACAAACGCCAAAAGTTCTGGTAGCGGCGGATGGTTTCGTAGCTCTATCCCTAATCGCTGTCGTTGCTTTGTTATGTCATCAACTAAAGCATCCGTCCGTTGCTTGATGAGCTGTTCATCAAATTCATTTTCAATCTCGTTGACCATGTTTCCGGTAATTTTTCCGCCCAGCTGGTCGCCAAGACGATCCGTGGCTTGCTCCCACGCTAAATATTCCAACTCCAATGCTTTCAAGCGCCCACGATCGGCCTCTTCGCCCTCTTTACGCCGCTCTTCATAAATTCTCGTCGCTAAGTAGGAAGATTTACACATCACCAACGCTGTGTAGCCATCAGCAATTGCTCGGTCACAATACGGCTGTGCGCGCTTCATATTGTCTTTGTCACCCTTGATGTACAGTCGATAAGCAAGCCGGACATTGGCCATCGAATCGCCCGCCTTGGCCATTTCTTCCAGATCATCGATTTCGTAATAGTCGTAATCCGAGCGTTTCTTTATATCAAGATTGCCTTTGCTGTACTCAGTTTCAAAATACCCACGCGAGAATGCCCACGCTTTTACTTCGTCCATAAACTTTTCGGATTCATAACTATCGCCTTTCGGGTACCAATCATCGTATTGATCTACCAGCTGACAAATTTCCTTGTTCTCGTTATCGGATGCCGACTCGTTTTGACGCTTAGCGACCACTGCCTTAGGTGGCGTTGGCTGCTCGTCCTTATCAGTTAGCTCAACCGATGCATCAGTTTTTTCAGTCGCTCTCGCTGGTTGTGAAGCCTCAGTGTTCTCCATTGGCGTCGTCGGTACGTCTTCAATCAACACACCCTTGTCTTCACTCCATAAATGATAGGCCACCAACGCCAACACGATCACCACCGCAGCAAGCAGCCCAATAATTTTATTCGTCATTAGCTGCTAGCTCACTGTTATTGAAATTAAAGCCCATGGCCTGTTGGGCAAACACGCCTTTAGCAAAAGGGGCTAAGTCCAAGCCTTTTAACAATACATTTCGCGATAAGGCCAACGGTGCCCATGGATTAGAAAAAAGTCTCGCCAAGGACTCCGTCACCCACAAAGCTTGCTCCCGATCGGTCTGCCGTTGCTCGGCGTACTGTCTTAGGGTTGAGTAGCTGCCATAGTCCTCATCATCAACCTGCCCTAGGCATTGACTTAAATAGGCCACATCCCTTAAACCCAGGTTAAAGCCTTGTCCCGCAATCGGGTGTAATGATTGCGCCGCATTCCCAATGAGCACACAACGTCCACGAAACAGCGTTTCCGCTTTCAGTTGCACCAAAGGAAAAGCACTGCACTTACCGACTTTGGTAATACTGCCTAGACGCGCTCCAAGCTCTGACTCTAGGGCTTTGGCAAAGTCGCTCTCTGACAGGGATAAGTACGGTTCGATTTGCTCGTTTGGTTTTGACCACACCAACGCCATTCGGTTTTGCGTTAACGGCAACAACGCCAATGGCCCATGCTGAGTAAAACGCTCAAAAGCACAGCCCTGATGCGGCTGTTGCGTTGCAACATTGCACACAATCGCAGAAGTTCCAAAATCGCGTTGCTCACAATCAATGTGTAAGCTCTCGCGCAGTGGCGAGCGCGCGCCATCCGCCAGAATCACCAGCGAAGCTTTAACGCCAACGTCTCCATCGGCAGTCTCAATTCGCAACTCTGCTTGCTCGCTGCTCTGCTCAAGGTCCACCACCTTTGTCGGTGCAAACCAGTCAATGAGTTCCTGCTGATCGATCGCTTGATGCAAAATCTTGCCCAACTGCCAATTTTCAATCACCGCACCTAATTGCTCGACCTTAAAGTCAGCGGCATTTAACCTCGAAAACCCAATATGCCCTTGCTCAGACACATGGATCTGTTCAATCGGCTCAGCTGCACGTAGAAGGTTATCGTTAAGGCCAAGGTGGCGCAGAATATTTAAGGATGCCGCAGATAATGCGACGGTACGATCATCGAAGCTGGGCTGGCTTGGAGTGTCTGCAGCAAAAGCCTCAAAAACAGCACAAGCAATACCCTGCCGAGCCAAAGCTAAGGCCAAACTCGCCCCAGCCATGCCACCACCGACAATGACGACGGGATATTTTTCTTTAGGCTTTGCTGTCATGCTCTGCTTAACCTGCCATTAAACGTTCGATCTCGTCCCGTGTTTTAGGAACATCTTTGGATAAAATATCGTAACCCTTACTGGTCACCAATACGTCATCTTCAATTCGGATACCGATTCCACGCCATTTTTTAGCAATATTATGCCCGTTAACGCGAGTCATACTATGCGGAATATAGAGCGCTGGCTCGACAGTTAAAACCATCCCAGGCTCCAATACACGAGGCTCTCCGTGCAAGTGGTAATCACCAACATCATGCACATCCAATCCTAACCAGTGTCCCGTTTTGTGCATATAAAACTCTCGGTAAACGCCACGTTTGATCAAATCGGTTGCATCCCCCTTTAGAATATTAAGCTTGATTAACCCTTTGGTTAACACTTCAACGGCTTTATTGTGGATATGATCCCAATGATTTCCCGGCTTGACCATCTCAATCGCCGCCAATTGCGCCTCTAACACCACGTCATACAGCGCGGCCTGCGCATCACTGTATTGACCACTCACCGGAATGGTCCGGCTAATATCAGACGCATAGTGCTCAAATTCACCACCGGCATCAACCAACAACAGGTCGCCTTCTACCATCTCATCCTGATTTTCGATGTAATGCAAAATATTTGCATTGTCGCCGGACGCGATAATCGAAGGGTAAGCAGGATAGCGACAGCCCCCTTTGGCAAAGTGGTAATGTAACTCAGTTTCCATTTCTCGCTCTGACTTCCCCGGGGCACAAGCTTTGATGAGCGCGATATGAGCTTTCGCAGAAGTCTTTGCTGCATGGCGAATACGCTGTATCTCGGCTGCTGATTTGATTAAGCGCATATCGTGTAAATGATGCCCAATATCAATCAACTCACCCGGCGAGGCAGTACGTTTTGCTGGTGAAGTCATCAGCTCGCTGCGCCACTCCATGACCTTATGATCAAATTCGGAGTTCGCGCCTAATGCAAAATAAATCCGATCACGCCCTTCCATCAATCCGGGCAAGATATCGTCAATATCATCAATGGGGAAAGCATCTTCCGCACCCAACTGCTCAATGGCGCCATCCTGTCCTAAGCGTTTACCGTGCCAACGCTCTTGCGTGGTATCTTTTTCACGGTTGAAGAGAATAAACTCCGCCTGTTTACGGCCGGGAATCAACACCATAACCGCATCAGGCTCATTAAAACCGGTCAAATACCAGAAGTTGTTATCTTGTCGAAAGGGAAAGTTAACATCATGACTGCGTACTTTTTCTTCAGCAGCCGGTAAAATCGCAATAGAGTTTGGCCCCATCCATTGCATTAACTTTTTGCGTCGCGCGGCGAAATTAATGGCTCTCATACAATGCTTATTGGTTAGTGAATCTGTTGCTGCTCTGGATCAGGAATCGGCTCAGGCTGGTTTGCCTGAAACAATATAAGCGCTGACATTTTAATGTGTTCACACACCGTCACAAATGCTTTTTCCATCGCTTCGTCAGGCTCAGACATTTCAAAATCAATTTTTGCTATTTCGCCGATATCCTGTAAGGCCTCTTTAGACTCGCCTTCTAGTTCTTTATTGTCCTTGCTCGGCACAAGACCATAACCAACCAAATAGCCCTGACACCATTCACCAATGGCTTTGGCGCGTTGCTCCAGTGGGTAATCGTCCTCAGGCTTCATCAGATCAATCGAAAAAGAGTCGGCCTGGTAATCTTTTTGACAAAAGGCGATGAGTTGTTCCAGTCCCTCTAATGCAGGTTCAGGCAACGGCTCACCAGACGCTAAATATTCGCTCATGTGCTGTTGCCAACGGCCAGCTTCAATCACAAAACCATGGCCGAAGAGACCATGAATCATCCCTGCAAGCTCTGATGGCGTTAGATCGGGGAAGAAATTTTGACATAACTCAGCTGCTTGAGTGTAGTTCATAGAAAAATACAGTGAAAACGGTTAATTCTGGCGTTAGTGTAACCCTTGTTAAAGACAAAACCCAGTTTATCGCTAAAACTTAGCCGATATGTCGCGAAACAGTTGGCTTTGTAATTGATTATTGATTGACCACTCATTCTCAGAACTTTATAGTATACTTTAACAAAATTGGGTAACTTGCTATCTCGGCTCACTATGACAGAAAGTCAATTTGAACAGTTAGAAGAAAAAGTTGATGCACTATTAGCGCGTTTCAACACCATTGATACTGAAAATAAACAACTTAGACAACAGGTCAATGAACTTCGTGTTGAAAGAGATCGTTTGCACAGTCGTAACGAGTCTGCTCGTAAGCAGATTGATTTAATGATATCTCGCTTAAAATCTATTTAAGAGCGATTCACTATAAAAAGCACAAGCAAGCTTGCAGTTACATAATTTTCGGGGGCGTCCTGTAAACACTTTAACCGACAGGAAGATGAATAAGAAATGGCTGATACCATGGCTAAATCCAAAGCTACTCCGGTGAATATCACCATACTGGGGAAAGAATTTCAGGTTGCAAGTCCTGAAGACGAGCACCAAACCTTGTTACAAGCCGCTAACTTTTTAGATAAGCGTATGCGAGAAATACGCTCCTCTGGAAAGGTCCTAGGGCTTGAGCGCATTGCTATCATGGCAGCACTCAATCTAAGCTATGAACTCCTAAACTCGCCAGGTATCGATTCGGACGAGATGTCAGATATGGAACAGCGTATTCAACTGATACGCAATAAAATTGATGACGCACTCCAAGAAAGCGAACAAATAGGGCTGACGGATAATCCCTGATTTTGTTATACTGGGCTCACCTGGGCTGTTCGTCAGTAGTGACCGTCCTCGAGCCGATAATTGTTATTTAGGGATTCCTCAATGTGGGTGTTGCGCAAGTCCGCTTAGACCGGAAAGCCTGATCCCGCACATGGACTCCCCCCTTGAAACTCCGGGTTTCAGGGCTATTACCTACAACGGCAGTCTGGGTTTTTATGAACGAATTTGTCGCACAAAAAAACTATATTCGTACACGAATCAAGCATGATCGGCAGAACCTTACCTCGCCCTTTATGCAACGTTCAGCCATTGCCTTAATGGGCCATGTCTCCAAAGCCGAGCTGATTGAAAACCATGACAATATCGCTTTTTACCTACCAATAGCCGGTGAAATTAGCTGCTTGCCTATCATTGAATACGCCTTATCTTTAGGCAAAAAATGTTATGTCCCAAAAATTCGCAGCGGACGCAAACGTTCCATGTGGTTTCTGCCTTACACTGGACGAGATTCCGTGGAAAAAGGGAAGTATGGCATCTTAGAACCCGTTGCCAGCTCTAGCAAAGCCATCGCTCCTAGTGAGCTGTCATTAGTTTTTATGCCACTGGTTGCCTTTGACGGTACCGGCAATCGACTGGGTATGGGAGGCGGTTATTACGATACCGTTTTCTCCGATATGCCCACTGACAAGCGACCACTCCTGATTGGTTTAGCCTATAATTTGCAGAAAATCTCCAAAGTGCCCACTGAACAGTGGGATTTAAAGATGGATGGCGTCATCACACCTAATCACTACCATCGGTTCTTCGACCAGTAACCGCTCGCCCCTAACATTTTCCTCTGCCATGTTTTATACTTGGCGTCATCAATAAAACAACCAAACGAGAATTATGGCCTACTGGTTAATGAAATCTGAGCCTGATGTTTTTGGTATCGAGCACCTTAAAGCTTTGCCTAAAAAAACCGACCATTGGGATGGCGTGCGCAACTATCAGGCACGCAACATGATGCGTGATGATATGAAGGTTGGCGATCAAGTCTTCTTTTACCACTCGAACTGCAAGCCACCTGCGATTGTTGGCGTCATGGAAGTAACGAAAGAGGGTTATGTCGATCATACCGCGTTTGATCCCGACGAAAAGTATTACGATCCGAAAAGCAACCCTGATAAGCCGCGTTGGTACATGGTTGATGTTACCCATGTCCGTGATTTAAAACGTGAAATCCCGTTGGACGAGCTTAAGGGTTACCCGGAATTATCCGATATGCGTCTTGTTCAAAAAGGCAATCGCCTATCGATTATGCCGATTGAGAAAGACGAATGGGACTTTATATTAAGTATTGAGGACGACAAAGCATGACCCAAGACGAACTCAAGGCGTTGGTTGGCAAAGCCGCCATCGATTATGTCGAAGAAGGCTCAATCGTTGGTGTCGGCACTGGCTCGACCGTCAATTTCTTTATCGATGAGCTAGCGACGATAAAGCACAAGATTCAAGGCGCCGTTTCTAGTTCAGAAGCCTCAACCAAACGGTTAAAGTCTCACGGCATCGAAGTATTTGAGCTTAATGATGTTGATAGAATTCCAGTTTATGTCGATGGCGCTGATGAATCGAATCACCTGCTCGAACTCATAAAAGGCGGAGGTGGCGCTTTAACACGCGAAAAAATCATTGCCGCTGTCGCTGAAAAGTTTGTTTGTATTGCTGATGAATCAAAGCTCGTACGTCGCTTGGGTGAGTTCCCATTGCCGGTCGAAGTGATCCCCATGGCTAGGAGCTATGTCGCAAGGGAAATCGTGAAGTTGGGCGGTGATCCAGTTTATCGCTCAGGCTTTACGACTGACAACGGTAACGTGATTCTCGATGTGCACAGTTTAGAAATCAACGAGCCTATAAAGTTAGAACGCATCCTCAACAATATCGTCGGCGTTGTCACCAATGGCCTCTTCGCTGATAGAGCGGCGGATGTCTTACTACTCGGAAAGGCTGACTCAGTAGAAACCTTAACTCGCTAGAGTTCGGGGCTCAATCATAAGCTTTCCTACTCTGTGGGGAAGCTTTGATTCACCCTCAAAGCCTCCTATTACTCCTAAACTCACCAAAACTTGATTCCTTCGGCAGTTCCATAGCCCAAACTCCGCTATGATTAACCGCTTAAAAATAGCTCCATTAGAATCCAAGAGATGTCGCATTCCATAAAATCCACGCCACAACCGATGGCCAAACCCTGGTTGGCGCTTTACCATTTACTGCTCTTTTACCCTTTGTATGTGGCCTGTTGCTGGCTGCTGTTCCATGGCGTAAATTTTGCTTGGAGTGATTTTATGGAGCCGTCGACAGCTGACTTGATCGCCTACAGCCACTTATTTTTCGCCTGCATATTACTCGGCTGGCAGTCACTGCAACTAAAGTCGGGCTATCTCAAACTTCGGCAATGCTCTCACTATGAGAGCTACCTCAATGAACTTTTTGACAACAGGACACGTAATAGACCCGCTCAAAACGCATCCTTATTGGAAGTGGTGCGAAAACAGCGCAAAGCGAACAATGTCATTCGTGGGGATGCAGAAAGCTATCAGCAAACCCACTATACTCTGCTCTTTTTTGGCTTGCTGACACTTTTTATCGGTAGCCTATTTCTATTGTTAGCGCAGATTTTAAAGCTCTAGCGCGCTAAACACAGAGCACCGTTCGAACCACTCTTTAATAAGAGCTAAGAGTGGATACTGTATTTATCCATTAAACTGTATAGCGTTGGTCGAGTTAACCCCAACAGTTTAGCCGCTTGCGAAATATTCCCATCCGCCAGAACAATAGCCCTTTGAATCGCTCGTGTTTCAGCTGCCTCGCGTACCTGACGTAAGTTCAGTGGCATTTCGCGCAGCTGAGACTCTTCAATTTGTAGGTCTTCTGACGATATTTGCGTATTTTCAGACATCACCACCGCACTTTTGATTTTATTCTCCAGCTCACGAACATTGCCCGGCCAAGCATAAGCCTCCATTGCTTGTACCGCGTCTTTCGTAAAGCTTCGAATATTTCGACCAAACTGTTTGTTGAAGCGGTTTAGCATGGCTCGCGCAATCAGAACCACATCGCCATCACGCTCCGCCAACGGTGGAATCACAATATTAATTTCATTCAACTTGTAAAACAGGTCTTCTCGGAACTTGCCTTCCTGAACCTGCTTTTCCAGCTGGTTGTTGGCAGCACAGACCACGCGAATATTCACTTTTTTAGCGTCTCGGCTACCGACACGCTCTACCACAGAGTCCGTGAGCACTCGCATGAACTTTGCTTGTAAGGACATTGGCATCATCCCTATTTCATCCAGAAATAGAGTCCCGCCATCAGCTTCTTCAATTTTGCCTTGGCTGTTACTCGCTTGGCCTTGGCTAAACCCCGTCGCGTCATAACCAAACAGCTCGGTTTCCAATAAATTTTCTGGGATTGCTGCACAATTTAAGTACGAGAACGGGCCATCACTGCGTTCACTCAGGTTATGAACTGCGCGGGCCAAAACCTCTTTACCCGTACCACTATCCCCTTCTAACATCACGCTAAGATCGGTCGGTGCAACTTTTTCAATCTTCTGACAAACGGCTAACATTTTCGGGCTGGTCGCGACAATGCCATGAAAACGCATATTCTCATTGCGACGATAAACACGACTTTCCTCTTCCAAATTGGCCAACTCAAAAGCCCGATTAATGATCAACTTCAACTCTTCGGGTTGGATCGGCTTATGGTAATAATCGTAGGCACCAAGCTCTACAGCCCGCATCGCCACTTCACGCTCATCGTTGCCCGTAACAACAATGATTTTGCTGGCAGGTGATAGCTTTAAAATCTCTTCAAGCAACTCCAAGCCCGCGCTAGCGTTGGCTGGGTCGGGCGGCAATCCTAAATCGAGCGTGATGACTTTGGGCTGAAACCGTCGCAGCTCAACCAGTGATGTGTCTTTATCTTCTGACAGCACAACATGGTACTCATCCAGTGACCATTTGAGCTGTTTTTGGAGTCCTTTATCGTCTTCAATGACTAATAATTCAGGTTTATTCTGTGCCATATTCCCCATCCCTCTCTCCTGCTGGAGAGGCTAGAATCGCGATACAATGCGTACCTTGATTAACTTCACTATGGATAATTAAATCACCACCGAAGCTTTGTAGCAAATAGCGGCACTGATAAACACCAATACCAATCCCTGCGTTGCCTTTTGTGGTGACAAACGGTTTGAACAGTTGCTTTCGCATAAATTCACCATCCATGCCACTTCCTTGGTCATAGATATGCCAGTGAACCTGATCATTTTGTAACTCAACTCGGTGCGTGACAAGACTCTCGCCATCACTTGCCTCCAGTCCATTTTGATGCAAATGCTGGATAATATTCAATAGTGCATCTTTTTCCGCGATCACTTTTACGTCAGGGACATCTCCTGTCCACTTCAGTCGCTCGGCATTCTTTTGAAAACTGTCCACAATCCAGGTTAAATCGCAAACCTTGCGCAGGTCCGTAGTGGAACGGCCCCGCTTGAGTTGCGTTAACATCTTGTTCAGACGATTGGTCGCACTGGTTACGGTTTCAAAAGTATCATCAATAAATTCTTGATTGTCCCGATAGCGCTCAGCGTTATGAGTGATCAACTCCAGTTGTGCGGTTACGTTTTTTATATCATGAACCACGAAGGCCGAAAGACGGTTGAAAGCATCGAAGTGTTGTTGCTCATAGATTTGTGTGGTCGCCTCAAACATGGCTAAATAACTGGCCATCTGTAACCCAGCTGCTTTCAACAGATCATGATCTTCCCAGTTTAAGATAGGCTTACTATAACTCGACGCCAAGCCGACGATACCGATCAACTCATCATTGCGTCGTAGCGGGATAAAGATACGATGGTTTCTGAATAACGTATCCGCTAGATCAATCTCAAGCCCACGATACATATCGGCATTCTTTTGATACTCCTGAATATCAATGACCCAGTTAGTTTTATCAATAAAATCGCTGAGTGATCGTGGTAGCTGGTAGCTCATGTCCTCTGAGAGCGGCGACTCCCAGTGATCAACAAAACCAAAACTGTCGTTACGCAAACTCCATAGCTTTCCTGCCGGACTGCCGATAATATTGCCAATCGCTTTAATCGACAGCTGGTAATAATTTCCAGTAACATTGGCTTCATCCAGCGCTCGGTTAAATCGTATCCAGCTTTCGCGGTAATCGTATTTATAGGCGGAGAATAGTTTGCGGTATAAGATCTTTAGCTGGCCAAAGAAACGTTTGTTATAGGCCAAAACCATAAAGCCAATACCCGCCGTCAGTAAGAAGGCGAGCGCTAATTCGGCGTTATGGGTTGCTCTTTCAATTAGGATATAGCCAACCACCGCAATCCAGCAGTAAATCGCAAAAATATTCAACCCGCTCTCAGGGCGATACCTTGGCAACACCTCATTCAGCTGAAAGCGGCTATGCTCAATCCCTTGCAGGTGGATAATACTAAAGCTGATGGCCAGCGAGGTAACGATAGAGCGTGAGATATCCAAAACTTCTGGAGTGCGCGATTGATCGAGCATCAGCAATAGCATGCACATCAAGTCCCAAACCAGAATAAAGCCGATTGCTCCGGCTAATGTAGCGATTTCTCGTCGGTAAGTTTCGGCGAACTGATTGCCAGCGATCTCAACCAAGTGCAGCAGAAGGAGCAAAATCAGTCCTGCAAAACCCGGGTTGATTAATGCCCCAACGGCGTCTAAATCTTGGAATTGGGCAAACAGCCACACCGCCAGTACCACGCAGACAGCCAAATTAACCCAGTGGCTTGGACGAGCGAACTTCCACATGAAGAGTGCTAAGGTGCAGAAAAAACCGAAAAGGCGAATCCACTCTAACAACCAGAATGGCAAATTGTAGACATCTTCGAGTAACTTTGCGCCACCCCAGATTGCCATTGTCAGCGCAACCACAGATAGCGGCCAAAACAAAGCAATACGCCGCCAGCGCATTATTGTTAACACTAAAAGATAAATAGCCAGAATAATACTGGCGATGAAACCTGCCATGGTATTTTATTCGTTTGAATGAATCTTTGTTATAAAAGAATTGCGCCTAAAGATCCACTCTTTAAGCCTTAAAAATCAATAATATAGTATTTATTTAGAAGTGCCAGAAATGGCTAAATTGCAGTAGCAGCTTGCTGTATCTCAACGAACTCAGTCAACGACTGTACCGACTCAAACACCTCACCGGATAATTCATCGTCAGGAATCTCAATTCCAAAGTCTTCCTCAATCTGCATTAAAATTGAGACGATTGCCATGGAGTCGAATTCCGGCAGATTACCAATAAGTTGAGTATCTGCAGATAATTCATCAGCAGAAAGCGACAAGGTATCGCTTAACAACTCAATCATTTTATTGATATTGACTTCGTATGCCATACGGCAACTCTCCTCAAGCAAGCCTCAAGCAAGGCCTAAATAACGTGAATCACAGCCTTTAGAGGCTAATTGGCGGCAAATTGTAGCAAAAACAACCCTCGCAAACACCTTTTTTGTCATTCAAATGCAATAATTTACAGAAACCCTTTCTATCGCTTTTTTGTTTTGCTTAAATGAACTGATTAGACCATTTACCACAGTAACCAAGAAGGAACGCATTCGCGAATTGCCATGCCAGTTAACACCTCTTTCAACAAACACGATTTAAAAGTTCTCCTTTTAGAGGGGGTTCATCCTGTTGCTGAAGATATCTTCCGTCGCGACGGTTATGAGAATGTGACCTACCATAAAACGGCACTTTCCGAGTCAGAATTACTGCAAACGATTGGTGATTACCACTTTGTTGGTATTCGCTCTCGCAGCCAACTGAGTGAGCAGGTGCTTTCAGCCGCCAATAAATTAGTCGCTGTTGGCTGTTTTTGTATTGGCACCAACCAAGTTAACCTCGATGCTGCTCAGCTCAAAGGCATTCCGGTTTTCAACGCCCCTTACTCAAACACCCGCAGTGTCGCCGAACTGGTGTTAGGCGAGATGATTATGTTATTGCGTGGCATTCCTGCTAAAAATGCCGCCGCTCATCGTGGAGAATGGCAAAAAACAGCGACGCTTTCCAATGAAGCCCGCGGTAAGTCTTTAGGCATTATCGGCTATGGCCATATTGGTACCCAACTCGGTATTTTGGCCGAAGGTATCGGTATGAAAGTACGCTTTTTTGATATTGAGAACAAGTTAACGCTGGGTAACGCCGAGCAAGTTACAGAGCTTAACGATCTATTAGCCACTTCAGATGTTATTAGTCTGCATGTCCCTGAAACGCCTGAAACTAAAGGTATGATGGGGGTTAAACAGATTGCACAAATGAAAACCAACAGCATTTTAATCAATGCCTCACGAGGCACGGTGGTTGATATCGATGCACTCGCTCAAGCGCTCGAAGAAAAACGTCTTGCCGGAGCAGCAATCGACGTATTCCCGACAGAACCTAAGTCAAATAACGAAGAGTTCCAATCGCCTTTACGTCAATTTGATAACGTGATTTTAACGCCGCATATTGGTGGCAGCACCCAAGAAGCACAAGAAAATATTGCGATTGAAGTTGCCGATAAGATGATCAAGTACAGTAACAACGGCTCAACCATGTCAGCAGTGAACTTCCCCCAAGTGTCGCTTCCGGAGCATGATAACCGTCAC
Organism: Kangiella marina; assembly: GCF_039541235.1. Taxonomy (NCBI): domain Bacteria; kingdom Pseudomonadati; phylum Pseudomonadota; class Gammaproteobacteria; order Kangiellales; family Kangiellaceae; genus Kangiella; species Kangiella marina. The sequence continues at coordinate 1,243,385 of NZ_BAABFV010000001.1, forward strand.
CGAATCCTGCATATTCACCACAATCGACCTGGCGTCCTGACCCAGATCAACCACATCTTGTCTGACAATAACGTCAATATTTCAGGACAATACCTGCAAACGCAAGGGGAGCTTGGCTATGTGGTCACTGATATAGAAGATGGGTCGAGCGAAACTGCACTCGAAAAAATGCGCCAAATTGAAGGCACTATTCGAGCCAGAATTTTGTATTAATATTTTATACTGTCATTCCCGCGAAGGCGGGAATGACGAAAAATTATAGATTATTTATAAGGGGCTATGCCACTACAGCTAACTTACCTTGGTACTTCTCAGCTTATAAATTAAGCCGACTAACCCTTTATTTCCTAACAATAACCATAGCCCTACAGCAAATTCAATAATCATCGGTATTAAGAAAAAAGCAGTGATATTAACCCCCTGACCAAACATGGGCATGAATATTACAGTTAATAAACCAATTATAGAACTGGCGACAAAATACAGTCCGATTATTGAAACCAGAGGCATTATGAAGCTTTCAGCCGTTGGATATACATCTTCCTTAGGTAGGCCCGATATCTTATTTAGTAGTAATGTTGGAAAAAACCAAAGAATGATTATTAATAAAACCTTGGCAAGGAAGGGTAGTAATACGGAATAGTCGACAACCAGCTTCTTCTCTAAAGGGTTATCATTATAGCCTCCGAACTCAAGCATAGGTACATCTCGCACTAAGAGTTTACCTATATCATCAATAGAAGTAACCAACAAAATTAGAGCCGTCACTCTAAGCGCTACAATTAAAATTGCTTTTTGATTCATTATTATTCCCTTCGGCTGTTCTAGTTACAAAAAAGGCCAGCAAGTTGCTGGCCTTGGTAAGATAGCAGAAGTGATTACTTCACGCGAGGATCAAGTTTGCCTGCTTTATAGTCCGCAGCCATTTGCTCCATGTTAATCGGCTTAATTTTAGCCGCATTACCCGCTGTGCCGAACGATTCATAACGCGCTTTACAAATCGCTTGCATCGCGTCTTGTGCAGCTTTGTTATATTTACGAGGATCAAATTCTTTCGGGTTGTGCTTCAAGAATTTACGTACCGCACCTGTTGCTGCTAAACGTAAATCTGTATCGATGTTCACTTTACGTACGCCGTGCTTAATACCTTCTTGAATTTCTTCAACTGGCACGCCGTAAGTTTCGCCCAAGTCACCGCCGTACTCGTTGATCACTTTCAACCAGTCTTGCGGTACTGACGAAGAACCGTGCATCACTAAGTGCGTGTCAGGGATACGCTCGTGAATTTCTTTGATGCGCTTAATCGAAAGCACGTCGCCTGTTGGTGGACGCGTAAACTTGTAAGCACCGTGAGACGTACCGATGGCGATTGCTAATGCGTCAACGCCCGTATCTTTTACGAACTGCGCCGCTTCTTCTGGATCCGTTAACAACTGATCCATGCTCAACTTGCCTTCCGCGCCAGAGCCATCTTCTTCGCCAGCCATACCGGTTTCTAATGACCCAAGGCAGCCTAACTCACCTTCAACCGACACACCGCACGCATGCGCCATATCAACCGCTAACTTAGTCACTCGTGCGTTGTACTCATAGCTTGCTGGCGTTTTCATGTCTTCTTCAAGTGAGCCATCCATCATCACTGATGAGAAGCCTAATTGAATCGACTGCTGGCAAATCGCTGGTGACGCACCGTGGTCTTGGTGCATACACACTGGGATATGCGGGAACTCTTCTGTCGCCGCCAAAATTAAGTGGCGAAGGAAGTTTGAACCTGCGTACTTGCGAGCGCCCGCTGACGCTTGAACGATAACAGGACTATCAGTTTCATCCGCAGCCTGCATCACAGCACGCATTTGCTCAAGGTTATTCACGTTAAATGCCGGAATACCGTAATCATTTTCTGCTGCATGATCCAGTAATTGGCGTAATGTAATTAATGCCATCTTGTTATCCTCTTAAACTTTGTAACTGTTTAATATTTAAATGCTTCACGCTCTGTCAGTCAGCTATTTAAATAGCTACTTCGCACGCTCTTCTAAAATCGCTACTGCCGGTAACTCTTTACCTTCCAAAAACTCTAAGAAAGCACCGCCACCGGTTGAAATGTACGACACTTTGTCATTGATGCCGTATTTATCAACCGCCGCTAACGTATCGCCACCACCGGCAATTGAAAAGGCGTCGCTTTGTGCAATCGCTTTAGAAATCGCTTCGGTACCAGCACCAAATTGATCAAACTCAAAAACACCCACTGGACCATTCCACACAATGGTTTTAGCGTCTTTCAATACTTCGGCTAGATGCTGTGCTGACTTTGGACCGATGTCAAAAATCATATCGTCTTCTGCTACATCATCCACAGACTTTGTTTCAGCTGCCGCATCTTCCGAAAACTCTTTACCGGTAACGACGTCCACAGGCACCGGAATTTCACCGCCTTTGGCCTGCGCCTGTTCAATCAATCGCTTCGCTTCAGGGATTAAGTCTGCTTCGCACAGTGACTTACCTACTGGCTTATCCGTCGCAGCAATAAAGGTATTGGCGATACCGCCGCCAACGATCAACTGGTCGACAACTGTGGAAAGCGATTCAAGAACCGTTAGCTTAGTCGACACTTTCGAACCGCCAACAATCGCCACCATCGGGCGCGCTGGATTATCCAAAGCTTTACCTAATGCTTCCAACTCGCCAGCCAATAAGGGGCCAGCGCACGCCACTGGTGCAAATTTAGCGACACCATGGGTCGACGCTTGAGCACGGTGCGCGGTACCAAATGCATCGTTAACAAACACATCGCAAAGACTTGCATACATCTTTGACAAACGTTCATCATTGGCTTTTTCACCAACGTTACAACGGACGTTTTCAAAAACAACCACTTCGCCTTGCTCAACGTCTACCCCTTCAAGGTACTCACTGACCAAGCGTACTGGTGCGTCCAGTGAATCATTTAAGTAATCAGCGATTAAAGCCATCGAATCTTTTTCCGTTAATACGCCTTCTGTCGGACGACCACGGTGCGACATCACCATCACCTGCGCGCCTTTCTCCAGCGCTAACTTGATCGTCGGTAACGATGCTTGGATTCGAACATCACTGCTAATTTTGCCATCTTTAACTGGAACATTCAGATCTTCACGAATCAGTACGCGCTTACCGTTTAGATCCAAATCTGACATTCTCAAAACGTTCATGTTTTAGAACCTTTATTCATTATTTCAAACGTAACTTTAAAGATACCTTTAAAGTACAAAAAGACTTTCCGCAAAAAGTCTTTTGTTTTAATCAAGCGTCGCCTTACTCTCATAGCACTTAAAAACTAGTGTTTAAGAGATAGTTACTTGGAAGACGAGGCTTGGCTGATTTTTGAATGCGTAGCGTATATAAGTACGTGAGCATCGAGAAAATCAGCCGTAACGAAGTATTACGAGTAACTAGCCTTAAACACTCATCATTTTGATAGCGACGTCTAACATACGATTACTAAAACCCCACTCATTATCATACCAAGTAACCACTTTAACCAAGTTACCGTCCATCACACGAGTTTGGCCTGCGTCAAACGTAGAAGACGCTGGAGTATGATTAAAGTCGATAGAAACCAAAGGCTCATCGTTGTAATCAAGCACGTGACCGTCTGCTGCTTTCTTAACGATTTCGTTAATTTCTTCAGCCGTCGTATCACGGCCTGCAGTAAAGGTTAAGTCTACGCACGATACATTGATCGTTGGTACACGCATGGCGAAACCGTCCATCTTGCCATTCAATTCTGGAAGCACTAAACCTACTGCTTTAGCAGCACCTGTTTTCGTTGGGATGATGCTTTGTGCAGCTGCACGTGCACGACGCAAATCAGAGTGTTGGTTATCGATCAATTTCTGGTCGTTGGTGTAAGCGTGAATCGTGTTCACCAAACCTGATTTGATACCGACTGTGTCGTTTAATACTTTCGCTAGTGGTGCTAGACAGTTTGTTGTACAAGATGCATTTGAAACAACTTTGTGCTCTGGCTTTAAGATGTCATCGTTAACGCCGAACACTACCGTTGCGTCTACGTCTGCTGCGCCAGGTGCAGAAATTAGAACTTTCTTTGCACCACCTTTGAAGTGTTTTGATGCACCTGCTTGGTCTTTGAAGACACCAGTACATTCGAATACCACGTCAACATCTTGATCACCCCAAGGGATTAGCTCAGGGTTACGCTCGGCGTACAACTTAATTTTGTCGCCATTAACGATTAGGTGCTCACCATCCGTCGAAACGTCAGCATTAAAACGACCGTGAGTCGTATCATACTTTGTTAAGTGCTTGGTTGTTTCTGCTGGGTGCGATGAGTTGATCGCCACAACTTCGATGCGGTCACGGTAACCGTGCTCATAAATTGCGCGTAACGCTGTACGACCAATACGACCATAACCATTAATTGCTACTTTAACTGTCATTTGATTCTCCAAATCTTTTCAGTTTAGGGCTTATGTTGTAACCATGCTAAGCAAGTCAGCTCCACGCTTATGGCTTTCGCTCACCGTGGGTGCTTCCCTACTGTTTATGATTAATCGAGTAAGCCACCTTCGTCTAACATGTCTTCAGCCACAGCTAATACGTTCTCCACTGTAAAACCGAAATGCTCAAATAAATCACCAGCTGGCGCTGACTCGCCGAAGCTTGTCATGCCAATAATTTGACCTTCAAGGCCAACATACTTGTACCAATAGTCCGCCATCGCCGCTTCAATCGCAATACGTGCTGGAACATCGGCAGGGAGTACGCTTTCTTTATAACTCGCGTCTTGGGCGTCAAAGGTGTCTGTTGACGGCATCGAAACCACGCGAACTTGCTTGCCTTTCGCCGTTAATGTTGCAGCGACCTCTACCGCAAGACCGACTTCGGAGCCTGTGGCGATCAAGATCAGTTCAGGCTTTTCCGCGCTATCAACTAAAACATAAGCACCCTTAGCAACATCGGCTAATTGCTGCGCATCACGCTCTTGATGCGGTAGACCTTGGCGGCTTAAGCTTAGCGCTGTCGGACCATCACGACGCTCAATGGCTGCTTTCCACGCCACAGCAGTTTCAACCGCATCGCAAGGACGCCATACTGAACAGTTTGGTGTGGTGCGTAAATTCGCTAATTGCTCAATCGGTTGGTGCGTCGGACCGTCTTCGCCTAGACCAATGGAGTCATGAGTAAAGACATAAATCGCTTGCTGCTTCATTAACGCCGCCATGCGAACCGCATTTCTCGCGTATTCCATGAAGATCAGGAAAGTACCGCCATACGGCATTAATCCACCATGCAAGGCCATACCATTCATGATGGCACACATACCAAACTCACGAACACCGTAGTAAAGGTAGTTACCGCTAGCGTCTTTGGCTGTGATGCCTTTTGACTGTTCATTGATGGTCAGGTTAGAACCTGCTAAATCCGCAGAACCACCTAACATTTCAGGCAATAAAGGCGCATAAGCGTTTAACGCCATCTGTGATGCCTTACGGCTGGCAACGGTTTGGCCTTCTTGTTGTAGCTGCTTGATATACTTATCCGCTTCTTCTGCAAAGTTGTCTGGCAAACGCTTATCCAAACGACGCTTTAACTCAGCGGCTAATTCGGGATGTGCTTCTGTGTAAGCAACAAACTTCTGATCCCAGTCGCTTTCTAACTGCTGACCGGCATCGCGCTTATTCCATGCACTGGCTATATCTGCTGGGATCTCGAAAGAAGCATGTGGCCAGTTCAGTTCTTTACGGGCCAACTCAATTTCATCGTCGCCAAGCGGCGCGCCGTGGCATGATTCTTTACCTTGTTTATTTGGCGAGCCAAAACCAATCACTGTTTTACAGCAAATTAGGGTCGGGCGGCTGTCATCCGCACGCGCTTCTTCAATCGCTTTTTTGACCGCTTCAGGGTTATGACCGTCAACGTCGGCAATCACTTGCCAGCCATACGACTCAAAACGTTTCGGTGTATCATCAGAGAACCAGCCGTCGACCTCACCATCAATCGAAATACCGTTGTCGTCCCAGAAGGCAATCAGCTTACCCAGGCCCAAAGTCCCCGCCAGCGAGCACACTTCATGGGAAATACCTTCCATCATGCAACCATCACCCATGAACGTGTAGGTATAATGGTCAACAATGTCATGGCCTGGGCGGTTAAACTGAGCCGCTAATGTTTTCTCAGCAATGGCAAAACCCACCGCATTGGCGATGCCCTGACCCAGCGGTCCTGTGGTGGTTTCAACGCCGGGCGTGTAACCGTATTCAGGGTGACCAGGAGTCTTCGAGTGCAACTGTCTGAAATTCTTAATGTCTTCAATGCTGACGTCGTAACCCGTAAGGTGGAGCAAAGAGTAGACCAGCATTGAGCCATGGCCATTAGACATCACAAAGCGGTCACGATTTACCCAGTCTGGGTTGCTTGGATTGTGGTTTAAAAAATCGCTCCAAAGAACTTGAGCGATATCCGCCATCCCCATTGGGGCGCCAGGGTGACCTGACTTGGCTTTTTGAACGGCATCCATACTGAGTGCGCGGATGGCATTGGCTAATTGAAAACGACTCGGCGTGTCATTACCAGAAGTGGGCATCGAATCTCCTAATAGATGTGAGTAAGGCCAGCAATTTTTAGGGCGCTTATTGTCTCAAACCGTGCTCAGCCAATCAAATAAATTGGGCGTTTTTTGCTCAAATTAACGATCTTTTGCAGCGGTTTAGTACCGAAAGTGACTTTTACGCCCGATCTAACCTTCTTCTTCCTCTCGTAGCTCTTCGAGAATACTGAACAAGCTGCATTCAGGATCGGTCAGCATGGCCTCTATTTCCCACGGCGGTACCGGCTTACTAAAGATGAAGCCTTGGATTTCTTCGCAGTCCATCGCGCGCAGAGCTTCCACTTGCAACACGGTTTCCACTCCCTCGGCAACCACCTTGATATCGAGGTTATGGGCCAGAGTCACAATCGATGCCACTAATTTCTGATCACGTTCAGAATCTTCTAAGTCCCACACGAAAGAGCGGTCAATTTTTAGGGTATCAATAGGGAAGTCCTTGAGATTGCCGAGCGACGAATAGCCCACACCAAAGTCATCAAGCGCCAAACTGATCCCCATTTCTCGTAGCGTTCTCATTTGCTCAATCGAGTGCGCCAAGTCCTGCATAACCATGCCCTCAGTAATTTCGAACTCAAGCGCTGAAGCATCGATTTTAGCAATGTGTAGCGCCGTCTTCACCGTTTCCCACAAATTTTCATGATAGAACTGCACCGCGGAAAGATTGACCGCAATCTTACCGTCATAAATACCCCGATTTTTCCAGTCACGTATTTGAAGGCATGTCTTCTCAATGACTTTCTGACTGATCGGAATAATGAAGCCTGCTTCTTCAGCAAGCGAAATAAACTCGGTTGGCATCACCAGGCCGCGGTTTGGATTACGCCAGCGAATAAGCGCTTCCATACTGGTGATTTTACCAGTCTGAAGGCTTACTTTGGGTTGATAGAAGACCACAAACTCATCTTTTTCAATGGCTTGGCGCAACTCACTTTCAAGGTTAATCCGGAGTTGTGCCTGTTCATTCATTTGGCGCGTATAGAATTGATAGGTATTTTTACCCTTCTTCTTAGCGTAATACATCGCCATATCCGCATTTTTTAACAACTCTTCTGCTGTCTCACCGTTTTCTGGGTGCATCACAATACCAATACTGGGCGACACCACTACTTCTGCGCTGGATAAAGGCAGAGGCTTGGAGAGTTGATCTAAGATTTCTTGAGCGTATTTTGCAGGCTGGCTCCAAGTATCGACATTACTCAATACGATGGTAAATTCATCACCACCCAATCGTGCCACAATACCATCATTATCACGCGTAATATCCAGCAGTGCCTTTGCTACCGAGGTTAGTAACTCATCACCAACCCCGTGCCCTAAGGAGTCATTGATTCGCTTAAAGTTATCCAGATCAATGAATAACAGCGCGTGCTGATCGGACTCGCCCGATAAGGCCAGCAATTCCTCAAAACGTTGTTTAAAGCTATTGCGGTTACGCAACCCGGTTAGCTGATCGACAGTAGCCAATCGACGTAATTCTTTCTCCGCTTTTTTACGGAACGTAATATCTGAGAATACGCCAACATAGTTGATAATATTGCCATCACCATCACGCACCACGTCAATGTTAATTTCAATCGGATAAATCTGGCCATTCTTCCGTGTTGCTTCTAACTCACCACTCCAACTCCCTTCAGAAACCAATACCTCTTTCAGCTCATCAATAAAATTATCCGGTGCGTTTACAATAGTCGATTCTCGGATAGGACGGCCAATAACCTCCTCCGACTCAAAGCCTGTAATTTTGGTGTATGCTTTATTGATGGCGATGTAATTATAATCTTCATCCAGAATCCAGACCGCGTCTGAAATATTATCGAATGACTTAACCACCATACTCAACTGCTGCTCTGTATCCTTTAAGTCACTGATATTTTTGAGCGTTCCCGCCATCCGTAACGGCTTTTTATCATCATCTCGGGCGACCACTTTGCCGCGGTCTAAAACCCAAATCCACCCACCTCGCTCGTTGCTGATACGATAAGTGGTTTCAAAGTGCATCGATTTACCCGCTAAATGCGCATTAAGTGATTGCTTCACATACGGCAGGTCATTCGGGTGAATATTAGAATTCGCCATCGAGTAACCACTTCGAATACCATCACGCGGGAAATCAAACGGCCATTCATTGGACAGGTGTAACGCTCCTGTATTGACCTGCCAGTCCCACAACTCATCACCACTTCCCCACAACGACAGCTTCAAGCGCTCTTCACTTTCTGCAAGCTGCATAGCTGCAAACTGCCTCTCACGCATTCTTGACCAGATCAGGTAAGAGAAAGCCAAAATAATTAAGCCCAGCAAGAATCCGTAAATGGTGTAAGCAAAGGGTGATAACCAGGATAAGGTTTGAACCTCAACATCAATTCCCGCCGGCTCTTCACTCCAAACACCATCCTTATTAGCAGCATAGACTTTAAAGCGGTAGGAGCCCGGCTTCAGATTGGTATAAGTGACACGGCGACTTTGGGCGTCGGTCTCGGTCCAGTCATTGTCATACCCTTCTAATTTATAGCGAAAGCGGTTACTCCAAGGGTCTGTGTAGTTAAACCCTGAGAAATCGAAGCTTACGGCTGTATCTTGTGGATAAATTCTTACTTCTTCAGCGATATTGGCGGGTTTGCTTAATCTCGGACGATTTTCTTCGCCAACCACAATCGAATTGTTGTTCACTAAGATATCGGTAATAACGGGCTTTGGCGGTTTTTCATCCTCAGTGTACGACGATGGATTAAAATAGATGACGCCATTCATCCCGCCAAAATAAAGGTTATTCTGACGGTCTCTCGTTGTGGCGCCAGTATTAAATTCGATGATTGGCTGATCTTCCGTCACTGAAAACTGTGACATGCTGAAATCCGAAGCATCAATACGGTAAAGTCCACCACCCGTTCCAGCCCACACCGTTCCCGATTCATCTTGTAGCAATGAATAAATGGTTTCATGCAGATTACTCACCGCATTATTCAAAATAGTATGCTGCTGGCTAATGAGGTCAACCACAACTAAACCGTTACCGAAAGTTCCTACCCACAGTCTTGAGTTCTGATCCATGGCTAAGCTTAATATAGCATCTTGGGCCTGCGGGGGGAGGTTGGTAAATAAGTTGTCTAACGAAATGAAGCTTTCATCACTCTTACTAAAACGATAGACCCCACTATCAGAGCCAATCCACAAGTAATCTTCATTGTCATCACTTAATAAAACATTGACTCGATTATCACGATGATAGTCGATATCCACTAGTCGGTATTTTTGAACGGAATTATCACTCGCTAAACGCCACAGGCCTTTTCCCGTACCGAGCCATAAATACCGCCCATCATAATGTGCCGTTGTGAAGTAATCCTGAGCCCCTATCGCTTGGTAGATTAATTCAAATGATAACTTTAGCTCGTCAAACTTCCACACCGACTGTTCCGCAATCAACCAATGCCTTCCAGCACCAATTTCAATCAGTTTATTGATACTCTTGCCTTCCAGCTCAGGCGGTAGCTCAACGTCCATAGACTCCACCCCATTAGGCGTTCGCCCTAGAACGGTCAAGCCACTAACACTGCCACCGACCAGTAAATGATCGTAACTCGTTGCCAGCAAAGAGTAGGTAATGGCCTCTTTTAGTGAGCCTTGTTCTCTTGGGTTATGATCGAGGAAAACAAAGTTAATGGCATTGGGGTTAATTTTATTCAGGTACGATGAAGAGCCGATCCACATGATGTCGCTGCTATCTTGAAATAGCACATTAATTTTGTTGCTGCCCACGGCACCTTCTTTGCCGTAAGTATGGTGCTCAACAATCTTACCTTCAGCTAAAGTAAATAAACCTTGCTGTAAGGTACCCGCCCATAATCGTTGCTCTTTATCAAAATAAAGACTGTTTAACTGAACCTGCTCATTTTCAAAGCCCAGCTCCGTCAACTTGACGCGAGAAAAGTTTAAATCATCGGGGTCAAACTCGACCAATCGCTCTTGGTTCGACAGTAACCACAGCTTACTTTCTGGTGTTTCTACCATGGAATCAACCAAACCCAATGACAACATCTCTGGGTTTTCAATAACCATGAAGTGATTCATGGTCGGCAAATACCTGGCTAAGTCACCTCGCGTCGTCACCAACCAAACTCGCTGCTGACTGTCGACCATGATGTCCCTAACTTCAGATAAGGTTGCCGGAATCCGACGATTTTTCATCACTGGTACAGTGCGGAATCCTTTGATCTTAGGATCATAATAAGACGGCCCGCTGTAGGTACCCACCCAAACGCCGCCCTGATTATCTACCGCTAAGCTAGACACAAAGTTATCAGCGATTGAAAACGGTTCCTGTGCGTTATGGTAAAAGTTAATAATTTTTGCTGAGTCTTGCTGAAATAAGGCGAGTCCGTTTTGAGTGGCAATCCATAAGTCACCATTCGAGTCCAGTGCCAAGTCTTTTATTCGAGTGCTCGGCAGCTGACTATTTTGCTTATTATAGATTTTTACACTATAGCCATCGAACCGATTCAAGCCATCTTGGGTCCCGATCCACAAGAATCCATACTGGTCTTCAACGATCGAAGTAACCGTGCTTTGTGAGAGTTCACCTTCGAGCAGGGCGGCGGCTGACTGAGCGCGCACGAAAATGCTGCTTGTCAATAACCAGCATCCTAGGAGCAAAGTCAGTAAGGCCAAGATTTTTTTGGGCATTAATTTCCTATGTAGGCAGACACTACCTTTATATAAGTCCTTAGTTTCAACTAAATAACTTTAAAAATCAAAACTCTGTACTTTAATTTCTTATGTTTTATATATTATCATCAAAGATAACATTCATGATATGGAGTTATCCATGAAGAAGATTGCAGTAGTTTTGTCAGGTTCAGGCGTTTTCGATGGCGCAGAAATCCATGAAAGTGTCTTAACATTATTAGCACTCGAACGGCATCAATTTGAGTATCAATGCTTTGCACCGAATAGTGAACAAATGCACGTGATCAATCACTTAACTGGCGATGTCGCAGAAGGCGAGTCACGCAATGTTTTAGTAGAATCAGCTCGAATAGCTCGCGGTAACATTAAGGATCTTGCCGAAGCTAAAGCTGATGATTTCGATGCAGCAATTTTACCCGGTGGTTTTGGCGCAGCGAAAAACTTATCCAATTTTGCTGTCAAAGGCAGCGACTGCACCGTGAACCCCGATCTTGTCACTTTCATCAAAGGTTTTGCTCAGGCTAAAAAGCCCGTGGGTTTTATGTGCATTTCGCCAGCTATGCTACCCCATATTTATGGCCAAGGAACCAAACTGACAATCGGCAATGATGCGGACACTGCCGATGCGATTGAAGCCATGGGCGGTGTTCACCAAGCGTGTCCTGTTGAAGATATTGTGGTCGACGAAGACAAAAACTTAGTCACGACGCCAGCCTATATGCTTGCCTCAAGCGTTTCTGAGGCCGCAAAAGGCATCGATAAATTAGTTGATAAGATCGCCCAAATGCTCACCTAAACTTGTTTCTCGACGAAACGTTTTAGCGCTTCAAAATCATTCAGTGCGGGAAAACACTGACGCTCCCGGCAACAATAAGCGGCCATGCCGTCGGTTGCTGGGAACTTACTTTCCAGGGAGACATCATTGACACCATGCTCCACCCCGAAAACCCAACACCCTGGTTTTAATCCGGTGGACAAATATTCTTGCCAGGAGGGTAGTTCGAAAGATTCACCGCGTATGACCCATAACTCTAACCCTTGACTCCAAACCTCAAGCAAGCGGATCACTGACGGGTATTGTAATGGCGCTTGCTTTGCTTCTACGCTTGCTTGCTTAAGACTCTTTTCTACAAAGGTCAACCACTCGGTATTGTTAGTCATCTCTGCCACCACCCAAAGCGCTTCTAGCGCCTGTGCCGAACTGCTTGGCATCGCATCATCACTCCAGCTTTTGTGGCGAGTAATAACCACTTCCTGCTCGCTGGCGGTAAAGTAAAATCCCCCCTGCTGCTGATCAGCAAACTGTTCCCACAATGATTGGCAAAGCAGCATCAACCACTGCCAATGCTGCTGATCAAACCGATCGCTTAAGCGTAACAACAAAGCTTTTGCTAAATAGCCATAGTCATCTAAAAATCCATCTTGATAAGCCTGACCATCTTTAAAGCAAGCCGTGAGTTTTGAATCTCGCCAGACTTTTTCATGCAAGAAGTTCAGACACTCATTCACTCGCTCCTCACTGACGGCTTTACTGCCCGCCTTCTTCGCCAACAGGAGTCCTTGTAAGGTCAGCGCATTCCAGCTGGTAATGACCTTGTCATCTCTAAAAGGCAGCTCTCTTTTATCGCGCACCATTTTCAATTGCTGCCGAGCGGACTCCATCAAAATCGGCGCCTGCTTCTGATGAATATCTAAAACGTCAGCAATCTCTCGCCATGGTTTTCGAGTCACCAAATGCCACTCGCCCTCAAAGTTTGCGGCTTCATCCAACCCATAATATGCCTTAGCAAATCGTTGTTCCTGTTCGTCTAAAAACTCCATTTCTTTTGCATCCCAACAGTAGTAAGCACCTTCTCGGCTTCGCCCCTCAGCATCTAAACTGTCAGCATCTAACGCCGAATAGTAACCTCCTTCTGGCGACAGCATTTGCTCTTGTAACCAACCAATAGTTAAATCTACCGACTGCATTAAATCGCCATCGGCAAAATAATGTCCGGCTTCTGATAACAGGCTAAGCAACTGGCCATTGTCATACAGCATTTTCTCAAAATGCGGAATCTCCCAGCGCTCATCGACACAGTAACGAAAGAAGCCTCCTGCTAAGTGATCGAATAGGCCATAACGACTAAAGCCGTCGAGGGATCGTCTCACCACCTGCTCTAACTGTTCCGCGGTTACAGCGATAAGCTCTTTTGATTGGGTTAAGTGTAGGGCCGCATGCCACACTGCTGGCTGTGGAAACTTTGGCGCACCTTCCATCCCACCATAACGACTGTCGTGTCGCTCGATAATACTCTCAGCTAACTCGCGAGCAAGCGAGTCCACCTCGCCTTTTTCCTCGGCGCCTCCGCTGGCAACGGTTTTCAACGCGTCTGATAAACGACCATTTTGTTCCGTAATTTCGTCTCTTCGCTGCTTAAACACGGTGCTGATATTGGTCAACAGCTCAGTAAATGCTGGCAGCCCATAACGCGGTTGTTTTGGAAAGTAGGTACCGCTGAAAAATGGTACTAGCGTTTTTGGATCTAACACAGCGGTCAGCGGCCAGCCACCCGCCTGACGATTTAATAACTGATGTGCCAATTGGTAAGTTTTATCGAGATCTGGACGCTCTTCACGGTCAAGTTTGATATTAATAAACAAATCATTCATTACCGCCGCAATTTCGTCATCCTCAAATGACTCATGAGCCATTACATGACACCAATGACAAGAAGAGTATCCAACGGATAGTAGGATTGGCTTATCCAGCTGTTTCGCCATCGCCAACACCTCATCACTCCACTGTTGCCAATGAACGGGATTATCTTTGTGTTGCTGTAAGTAGGGACTACTCGCTTCGCTCAAAGTATTGCGCATACTTTTCCTTATTACCTTGATAACTAAGATTTGCTTGTATTAGATCATAAAGCATGGCACTTTTACCCTAATCAATGCAACCGCAAAACGACACAACACTTATGACTTTTTCTTTCATGCCACCCCTCGATTGGTTCGCGCTTGGCTGGTTTTTAGTGTGCTGGATAGGGTACACCTATTTTGCTCGCATCAAGCAAAGAAACACCTCGACCATTGCCAATCAGCTAGAAGCCAACCGTGTCGAATGGCTCGAGCGGATGATTCAACGTGAAGTGCGTATGGCGGATGTGAGCGGGCTCGGAATCTTACAGCGTAATGTGACTTTTTTTGCATCAACCACGATTTTTATCATCGCCGGTCTTTTGACAGTACTCGGCTCTACCGATAAAGCGATCCCGCTGCTTGAAGCTTTGCCTTGGATTGAAATTGATTCCCGCGCCACTTGGGAACTGAAAATCTTAATATTAGTAGTGACCTTTGCCTATGCTTTCTTTAAATTCACATGGTCTATGCGTCAATATAACTTCGCCATTGTGCTTTTTGGCTCGGCGCCAGATGCTGAAGACCCAGCCGAAGATAGAGACATTTTCATTAAACACACCAACTGGTTACTCAGCCGCGCCTCGAATTCCTTTAATTACGGTTTAAGAGCTTACACCTTCGCTTTGGCGACCTTGGGTTGGTTCTTTAATCCGATTGTTTTTATGGTTGCAGCAACCATCGTTGTCGGTGTTTTATATCGTCGTGAGTTTCGCTCAGCGACCTTGGCCGCGCTGTATAACGCCAGTCACCACAGTAATGAAAAAATATTAAGTGGTGACTAGAGTCAGCCTTTAGAGCGATTTCAAGAAGTTAAGAACTTCACGGAATTTTTTAATGGTCATGGTGCTACGCGCATCTGTTGCATATTGACCTTTCACCACCACCGTTGGCGCATATTGGATCTTATAGTTTTTAGCCAAGGCTTCCGCTTGGCTAATGCGATTATAGAGCCGTCGATCTTCTAATAATTCTGCGACTTGTTCCTTGTCATATCCCAGCTCAAAGATTGCCTCAAACAATGCTTTTTGATCTGTCGGATCAAGTTCACCCTCATCAATTTGTTGCTTTATCTTAAGAAGTGCTTCTGCCTCACCGTCCAACATCTGGATAACATAGAAAACCTTAGCTGCCGGTCGCCAGTTTTGACGCGCAATTAGAGGCACCACTTCAAAGCCTTCCAAATCTTGACTTAACTCGGCCTCGATTTTTCGACAAGAATCACAACCGAGCCATGTGAAAAACAAGTTATCATCTGTTGCGACGGGTATGCCTTCAGGCTGAGCTATCTCCCAGTACTCTTTACCTTCTGTGAATTCCGCAGTAACGGTGTAGGACATCAATGCCAATCCTAAAGCTATCAGAAGTTTACGCATGTACTCACCTTTATCTTCAAACTCTCAAAAAAACTCTTTGCGCCAGTAACAAAAAAGGCGACTAATGAGTCGCCTTTTTACCTTGAATCTTGCGTTAGATGCAAGTCAATTAGTGTAAACCCAACATAAAGTGAGCTACCGCTTCAATCTGCTGATCTGACATACGAATAGCAATATCACGCATCACCGCATTAGCATCATTAGCACGCTCACCGTGTGAGAACGCTTTTAATTGCTTAATCACATACTCAGGGTGTTGACCAGAAACAACCGGGTAGCCCGCTAGGTTAAGGCCTTGACCGGTAGCACCGTGACAGGCGGTACAAGCCGGAACTTTACGCTCAGCGTCGCCTTGGAAATAGATTTTCTTGCCCAACTCCAAGAATTCTTTCTTCACTGCGCCCATTTGGACTTCTTGCGATGCAAAGTAAGCTGATAAATCGGCAATGTCTTGCTCGCTAAGGTTCTTAACCATCGGCGCCATTGAGGCGTCATAACGTCCTTGGCTTTGATCGATACTACCAGCTTGGAAGTCTTTGATTTGCTTCTCAAGATACTGCTCACTTTGACCTGCTAACTTAGGCCACATTGGATTACCACTGTTACCGTCTTTACCGTGGCAAGCGGCACAGCTAGAAGCCAATTCCGCACCCTTAGTAACATCACCCTCTAGGGCTGTCGTTGGTGTACTCCACGCTACAAAAACAAAAGCAAAAATAGCTAACTTTCTCATCAGGTTACCTACTAAAATATAAAAACTATCTGCGGCTTCATGGCCGCTGACAAAATAAAATCGAAAAGCTCGGTGAATTATAGGGAACTAACCGTTAAAATGCCAATATCCTAAGACAAAAAATCGATATTTATGCATTATCAAAAGGCCAAATACTTGCTTGGAGCGGCCAAAATTAGCCAACTTCCGGCTGATGAAGGGATCGAAGTCGCTTTTGCTGGGCGATCGAATGCAGGTAAATCCAGCGCCCTTAATGCGCTTACGCAACAGAAAAGCCTCGCCCGCACCAGTAAAACCCCTGGCCGCACTCAACTCATCAACGTTTTTACGCTTGAAGAGGATGCTCGTTTAATCGATTTACCCGGATACGGTTACGCCAAGGTCCCGGAAGCGACCAAGCTCTTGTGGCAGGAAGAACTCTCTCGCTACCTACAAGAACGCCAGTGTTTGCGTGGTCTCGTTCTGCTGATGGATATTCGTCACTTCCTCAAAGACACCGATCAACAAATTCTTAAATGGGCGTATGACGTCGGACTGCCCGTGCACTGCCTACTCAGCAAAGCCGACAAACTGAAACAAGGCGCCAAAGCAAAAGCCTTGCTGCAATGTAAAAAGCAACTTAATGAGCTGCACCCCGAGGCCAGCGTACAAGCCTTCTCATCCACCAAGAAAGATGGCTTAAGCCAACTTTTCGCAAAGCTTGATGCATGGTACGCTCGCCCTGAACAGTCTTTGCAAGATAAGGATTAACCATCATGCTAAAGTCACTACTTAAAACCACACTCTCAGTATTGCTTCTCTTCGTCAGTGCAGCGACTTTTGCCGCAGAAAATCAAGACAAAAAAGCTACCCAACCCGAGAAGACCAGTAGTTACCAACCGTTAATCGAACGCTATATCCTCGATGAATTAAAAGCGGTCCGTCAGGATCAGCAAACACTCAGAGCTGAAATGGAGGAAAAAGTTGCGCATGCGCGACTGGATGCTTCTGACAGAGCCATTCGATATACCTCCGATACGCTCAACAACATGTTCATCATTATCACCACGGCAGCATCAATTTTAGTCTTGATGGGCTGGCGCTCGATGCGCGATGTTCGCAGCAAACTTAACGAAGTAGTAGAAACTAAAATTAATGAACTAACCAGTGAGTACGAAGATCGTCTACACGAACTCGAAGGTAAACTGCGCAAACGTTCGCAAGAAATCATCGATGCTCAAGAAGATATCTCACGCTCCAATGAAGTCCACTCGATTTGGATGCGCGCCGGACTGGAAAGCAACCTGCATCAAAAGATTAAACTGTATGATGAAATCATGGCCATTAAGCCAGAAGACATCGAAGCCTTAATTTACAAAGCAGACGCCGCTTTTGAACTGGGTGATTACGAGTGGGCATTCAGCCTTTCCAACCAAGCGATTGAACAAGACGCAGATTATGGTCTAGCTTATTGGCAGCGTGCTTGTGCTAATGCGGCTAATGGTGCTACCCAAGAAGCCATCAACGATATCAAAATTGCCATAACCAAAGCACCTAAATTAGTCGACGAATTGGAACGAGAAGCGGCCTTCGAAGACTTACACAAACTCGAAGAATTCGAAGCTCTCAAACCCAAAGCGTAATAACTTTCCCAACAAAAAAGCCAGCAAACGCTGGCTTTTTTGTATTCTAGGAACAATCACTTTTTCTACTGCCCCCTTCTCTTTCGCTATACTCTAGTCTTACTTATAGAGAATCATAAATTTTAGGCATAAAAAAAGGGGTGGCCTGAGGGAACATAGGAACCACCCCAAATACGCAATTCAGCTTGGGGAAACCGAATTGCAAAGTCCCGCTGTAAGGAGGGAGTCGCGGGGAGCACTTCATTGTGCTCATTAAGATAGACCCACGTTTAGGGCGTTTGTTTCAAGAGTTTTGTAAGGTTGTGTAAAGAAAATTTCAAAGTGTGACATTAACCGACGATCGCAGCAAAAACCTGCGCTATATCACACGTTAAGTGATAAATGGCGCAAGTTTATGCCTTTGGATTTGCCGGTATTTAGTGTGCTTCATCCCAGTTATCGCCGACATCGACCTCGGCGATTAAAGGCACCGATAGTTCCGCCACGCCCTCCATCAACTCTGGAATCTTTTTCTTCGCTAAATCGAGGTATTGCTCTTCAACTTCAAAGACCAATTCATCATGAACTTGCATGATCATTGTAATTCCCGGCTGGTCTTTTAACCATTTATCGACCTCAATCATCGCTAACTTAATGATATCGGCGGCACTGCCCTGCATCGGCGCGTTGATCGCGGTTCGTTCCGCCGCTTTGCGACGCATGCCATTTTTCGAATGAATTTCTGGAAGATACAAGCGGCGACCATACAACGTTTCTACATACCCTTTATCAGCAGCTTTTTCCCGCGTGTTGTCCATATAAGCTTCTACGCCCGGGTACCTGGCAAAATAGGTGTTTATGTAATCTTGTGCCGTATTGCGATCGGCGTCAATCTGCTTGGCTAAGCCAAACGCTGACATGCCATAAATCAGTCCAAAATTAATTGCCTTTGCATCGCGACGCTGATTAGCACTCACATCGTCCAACGCCACATCGAAGACTTCAGCCGCCGTCGCAGCATGCACGTCCACCCCTTCTTCGAAGGCTTTTAATAAGCCTTTATCCTGCGACAAATGCGCCATAATGCGTAATTCGATTTGTGAGTAATCCGCAGCCAAGACTTTGCAGCCTTCTGAGGCAATAAAGGCTGTACGAATACTTCGCCCTTCTGGCGATTTGATCGGAATATTCTGCAAGTTTGGTTCGGTTGAAGATAAACGCCCGGTGGCGGCTATCGCTTGGTGATACGACGTATGCACGCGCTTGGTTTCTGGGTTGATCATCCTCGGCAGTTTATCGGTGTAAGTTGATTTCAGCTTACTTAAACCACGGTGTTCCAAAATCAGCTTGGGTAATGGGTAGTCTAAGGCAAGTTCCTGCAAGACTTCTTCAGCCGTAGAAGGTTGTCCTTTGGGTGTTTTTTTAATGATCGGCAACTCTAGCTCTTCAAATAAAATAGCTTGCAACTGCTTTGGCGAACTGAGGTTAAATTCTTTGCCCGCCAAATCAAAAGCCTCGGACTCCAATTCTTTTAGGCGCTGCTCAAATTGGCGACTTTTTTCCAACAACAATGTGCCATTAACTAAAACACCATTGCGCTCTACTTTCGATAAAATTCTTAAAAGCGGCATCTCAATATGCTGGAAAACTTGAGCCGGCCCTTCTTCTTTTTTTAAGTCGCCCCAGATTTTTTGGTGAAGCTTCATGGTGATATCAGCATCTTCGGCGGCATAAGGGGCTGCTTTCTCTAGCTCAATCTGATCAAACGTTAGCTGATTCTTGCCCTTACCGGCAATTTCCTCAAACTTTATCGTCGCATGGTTGAGGTATTTCAGTGACAATGAGTCCATGTCGTGGCGGCTTGCGACCGAGTTCAGACAGTAAGACTCAAGCATGGTGTCAAACTCAATACCACCTAGCGTGATGTCATAACGAGCCAAGACGCTCATATCGTATTTTAAATTCTGCCCAACTTTTTTGATGTCCTCGCTTTCCAACAAAGACTTCATTTGCTTTAAAACATCATCCCGATCCAGTTGCTTCGGCGCGCCCATGTAACTGTGTGCCACTGGTAAATAAGCCGCTTCACCATTATCCAGCGCAAACGACATGCCGACTAAATCCGCCTCCATGTAGTTCAAGCTTGTTGTCTCAGTATCAAAGGCGAATAATTCAGCCTGCTGCAACTTCTCTATCCACGCATCCAGCGCATCCTGACTTAAAATGGTCTCGTACTTGCTGCGATCGATGGCAGACTCTTCGGCTTCGTCCTCACCTTCAGCAACCTCTTCCCCACCTTCTTTTAAGACTTCCGTTAACCAGCGACGAAACTCCATCTTGCCGTATAAATCCTTTAATTCGGCTAACTCCGGCTCTTTTAAGGTTAACTCTTTAGGTTCAAACTCGAGTTCACAATCCAGCTTAATAGTTGCCAACTCATAAGACAGTGGCAACTGCTCTAAAGCTTCCCGCAGATACTCGCCAATCTTACCGCCCACTTTATCAGCGTTTTCCATCACACCCTGCAGCGAACCATACTCATTCAGCCACTTTACCGCCGTCTTTGGGCCGCATTTATTAACGCCTGGAATGTTGTCGACCTTATCCCCAACCAACGCCAAATAATCAATGATCTGGTCCGGCTTAACGCCAAACTTCTCGATCACACGATCATAGTCCGTGATCGGGTTGTTCTTATCCATGGTGTTAATCAAGGTGACGTTGTCGCTGACCAGCTGCGCCATATCCTTATCGCCCGTTGAAATCACCGTTTCACGCCCTTCGGCGCAGGCTTGTTTGGCCAAAGTTCCAATGACATCATCAGCTTCGACGCCATCGACCACCAACAGGGGCAAGCCCATGGCTTTGACAATCTGATGAATAGGTTCGATTTGTTGACGCAGGTCTTCCGGCATTGGCGGTCGGTTCGCTTTGTAATCTGCGTATAAATCATTACGGAAGGTTTTGCCTTTAGCATCAAACACCACCGCCATGTGACTTGGCTGATATTCATTAATCAGGCTTTTCAGCATGTTAATCACGCCAAATACTGCGCCCGTCATCATGCCCTCAGAGTTCGTCATGCGCTGTAATTGGGGCACATGATACGCACGAAATAGATAAGAAGAGCCATCGACTAAGATGAAAGGACTGTGTTTTTCTGACATGACATTTAAGGGTTTCTGGAATTGGTTTAAGTGTAACGCAACTTCTTCAACGTTCCTACTCTATGTGTTGATTGTTATCAAACCGCTTATCTTTCCCGATGACTGCACGCATAAAAAAAGCCCAGCAACAGCCGGGCTTTTCCTATTTCTACATTACTTAATGATCACATCAATAATCAAACATTGTGTGTGCTTTTCGGTTAGGAAGTCCTAGAGTCTTCTACGACCTAAACTAAAGAGCACCAATAGTAATAGTGCCATTAGCCCCAAACTACCCCCCCCACTATTATCTACAGCATCTAGAAAGTCTGGTGTACCGTCTCCATCTGAGTCTGGGCAAGGGGAACCATTAGGACACTCCTTTTTGTCACTAATTCCATCGTTATCAGAGTCTGGGTCAACATCATTAGAAAGACCATCTCCATCTGCATCATAGCTACCTTCTTCAGAATCTATAATGCCGTCATTGTCATCATCAGTATCCGCAGCATCTCCAATACCATCACCATCTGTATCGGTTGCTTCTGTAGGGTCTAATGGGAAAAGATCAACTTCATCCTTAATACCATCGCCATCATCATCGTCATCCACACCATTGTCACAAAGACCATCAGAATCTGTGTCTGTTGGAACAGAAGTAGGGTCTAGTGGATCGCTTCCGCAAGTATTTTCGTCAATATCTGAATATGTATCATCGTCATCATCTAAATTAACAATCAAATCAATTGCGACGTTAATACTGTCTATTTCATTGTTCATATCTGCTACTTGCTGTCGTAAAGCTGCTAATGTCTCGACTTCTGCAGATACCACAGAGTAATTATTAATCTTTTCTAAATTAATCAGATCAGAGTCATTAATAGCTTCTGCAAGATTTACTACCCGACGCAATAGTGCTGCTTTACCAACGGTCACCGTTTCAACTTCAATTCCACTTCCGCTACCCAAAGATACAGCCCCATTTAATTGAGCGCTCGCATCTGAAACGCCTAAAAACAATGCACTCTCTACTTGATAGTCTACCGACTGCTGACAAGTCCAAGTACAAACATAAGGAAAAGGAGTGCTAAAGTCGCAGTTGCTAGCTGAGTCTATGAGTTGTGCTGTAATATAGGGGTCACCGACTTCAAGAGTTCCTATAGGGTCTGGTGGGGAATTGCTGGTACCAGGAATTGAGCAATCATACTCTGGCACTGGACCGTCAATAGCTTGAACGACCCTATCGAAGTCTTTCTCAACAGACTTGATTTGAACGTTAAAGTAAGACGGTCCACCATTGGCACTAGAGTTTGCTTCAATATTCCAACTTTGGCCAAATGTATTGCCAAAAGCAGTATTCACAAACCTAACTCTCAAGTTATTTTCTTTTAATTTAAGGGCATCTCCATTAAAATTTTCGCCATTGTTACAATCCTGCCCTACGCACATATTCGCTGTTGCGTTAGCACAATCATATTCCTGAGAGGGCTCTCCGGTAACAGGGTCATTAACCACGGGGCCTTTAGGTGTAACATTTATCGCAGTGTCACCTGCAGGTATAGTCCCTAAATCACTAACATCAAAATAACCTGAATTTCCAGGTGTTGGAGACATGTTTATTGGTAGTAACACTCCTGCTGTGCAGTCATATGCAGGTGCAGTACCATCGCTGAGTCCCGTTAAAATCAAGTCGTCATTATAAATGACATCTGCATATGTAGTTTGGACAAAACTCCACACCAGTACTATCAATAGTAGTTTTTTCATAGTTTGCTTCACTTATAGTTAAATTGAATTCAATTGCTTATTGCAAAGCATTTAAACGGGTGATCACCTCATCTAACCGTTGATTCAATAAAACCATTTCAGCTTGCAAATCTGAAATTTCTGCGTTTACCGCCGCGACATCTGTAGCTGCAGTCGCCGCCGCATTAGCCTCAAAGGAATTAAACTGGCTTAGAGTTACTGCATCTGTGTTATTTACCGCATCAGCAACATAGGCGATCCTACGCTCGCTTCCAGAGCTACCAACAGAAACAGCACCAGTAACAATCTCTGAGCCTGCACCTAAAGCAACCCCACCATTGAGCCCACTTTCAATTTGCATGACTCTCACACTGCTGGTTTCATCCTGAATGTAAAACACACTGTTCACATTCATTCCAGCACTTATACCCATTAACCAGTCTTGGGTAGGAAAAGATGCTGAGGTGCTTGTATCTTGAAATCGAATTTGTGGCGTATCCGATTTTATTTTTAAAGTATCAAAATCAAAAAACTCATCGTTTATACACGGAGTTCCAACACATGCGGAGCCATTAATGATGACATCATCAAGTATTACTTCATCTGCCGTCGCAAAAGTAGAAACTGACAGAAAACAAGCTGCCAGTGAAAGTTTAATCCTAAAATCCATGTTATTTCCCCTTTAAACAATTGATGTTCATACAGGTATCACGTTGATACCTCTGTATTGTTTTACTTTTAATACCTGTCAATTTGATAAACCAGACACCACAGAAACCAGAACTGGTTCACATAATTACTTATATAACGATTCGCCTCATAAATCCACAAATCTCACGCTCAAGCATAAAAAAGCCCAGCTAGTGCTGGGCTTTTTTAGGTATTCTTGCCCCCTCACTTCATCAAGATATGAGGCACTCCACGCTGAGTAATAGTCAGTTGCCCGTTCTCTACATCAAACTCAATCACGATATCTGCAAGTTTAAAGGCAAATTTCTTTTTACTAATTGGGGTTAGAGGAAAAGCCGATTGACCCGTTGCTTGCGCATACAAGCTTTCTCCTTTGAGCATGACCTCAATATCCAAGGGGAAATCATCACTTTGATACAACCCAACATACTGCTGTAAGGTCTCCACTGGCACTACAAGTGTCTCTACACTCTGCCCGCCCTCATCATCGACTTTGATGAAAATATCAGCGCGACCGCCTTGCTTGATCTCAAACTGTGCATTCTCACGATCAAACCGGATTTCGATCCCAGCTTTGGCGAACTCAAATGTATTTTCATCTAATGCCGTCAATGGGAAGCCGCCCTGACCCGTTGCTTGCCCATAAAGCGTATTGCCGACCACACTGATGGTAATATCCAGAGGGTGCGTTTCACTTTTATAATCCCCGGCGAGTGGAAGCATCACCGATTGTTTCAATTCTACTGCTTGGCCAAACTCAGGTACCACGACATCCTGACCAAAATAGGCATCTAACATGGTTTCGTATAACTGGCGAATGTCATAGTTCATGCCGTTAGTCAGTACAACCACGGTAATATCTTTTTCAGGGTAATAGGCTAGGTGCGAAATAAATGACTCAATACCACCATTATGCCAATACCCTTGCAGTTTCTTGTCGCCTAACTGGTAAGTCGTGCTGAAAATACCACTACCGAATCCATTACTAAGCGCAATCATTTGCTCTAGACTTGCCTGCTGAATAAGTTTTCCTTGAAACAAACCTCGAATAAAGGTCTTTAAATCCTCGGCAGTTGAAACTAGTGCCCCCGCTGAATAGGCTACGGACATGTCCCACTGCGGCGTTTCTTCCCATTGCTCGCCACTCCACCCGTATGAGAAAACTTCGTCGTTCTCCGAATTAATGGCTTGCCCCAGTAAAGTATTCTCCATCCCTAACGGCTGATAAACTCGCTCTTTCAACAGTTTTTCAAAGGGCTTGCCTGTCACTTTCTCAGCGATGTAACCTAGCAGCAAGTAGTTACTATTGCTGTATGCTGCTTTCTCGCCAGGCTCAAAATTCGGTTCAAAGCTTTCAATCTTTTTGATCAAAAATTCCTTTTCTTGCGGCGAGCGGTGATAGCTCAAAAACGCTGGTTCATCGGTGTAATTGTAAAGGCCCGAGTGGTGATTAAGCATCTGCTTGATGGTGATCTTATCCGCATTCGCAATGTTGGGAAAATAAGTCTCCAAAGTCGTTTCCAATGACAAATCACCAGCTTCCACAAGCTGATAGATCAGCGCTGCGGTGAAGGTCTTAGTAATTGAACCGATTTTGTACTTAAGCTCCTTCTCCACCAGCTGGGTTGTTTCGCCCTGCGGTACCAAGGTTGACTGATACACTTGTTTATCCCCTTTATAGAGGGCTACCGTCGCTATCAAACGGTTACCCTCAGCTAACGCCATAAAGTAGGGATCAAGTTTGCTAGCCACTTCTTCGCTTGAAGCAGCCTTTACGGGAGACTCGTCAGCCGCCACTGAATATGCACTAAAGTAGCTGGTAAAACCCAGGACAAATAGCGCGACAGTTTGCGTTAGTCGCTTAGGTAGATTCATGGTTAAACGTCTCATTGAAGATTCCTTTTTCTAAAATTTTCTAAACTGCTCTTGAGTCAGTTTCGGCTTGCGCTTTTAGTTGACTGTTTAGCAAGATACCTTGATTTAACGAAGAAGGCATAAAATTATTCCAAAAATATTCATCTCTGGTCGTATCTTCTCTAACACATTGGATCTTTAGCATAATTTCCAGTATCTTTGCTTTTCTGTGTTTGATTATTTTTTCCACAAGGGCAGACTTTCTGTGGATAACTTTGTGAAAAAGTTTTGTTAAAGATTATAAATACAGTAAAAATTATACAATCATTGCTTTGGGGAGTAATGAGAGACTTATTAAACCTTATTTATCAATAAGTTATAAAGCCAAGTAAATGCGCTACATTAAGTCACAGCGAGTTCACACTATAACTTCGCTGTGGATAACTTATGGATGATCACTTAAGCACCATCAAAAAGAGATATAAATGCTTAAACCTGTGACACTGAAACTTACCGCTTTTTTGGATGCCATCACTGAGTGGATCGGTCGGACTATTTCATGGCTGACACTGTTTATGGTGTTAACCGTTGTGCTCGTTCTGATGCTGAGAAACTGGTTTGATCTGAGTGCAATTGCCCTTCAAGAGTCGGTGACTTACATGCATGCTTCGGTATTTATGCTTGGGGCTGCTTTCGCTTTAAAACATAATGATCACGTTCGAGTGGATGTGTTTTATCAAAACTTTTCCGCTCGTAAGAAAGCTTTCGTCAATATAGCCGGCTTTCTCTTTTTATTGTTACCGGTCTGTTTGTTCATTTTTATCTACTGCAAGGATTACGTGCTATTCAGCTGGGCCTTGAGCGAAGGCTCAAACCAGCCGGGCGGCATACCTTTGATGTACCTCCTAAAGACTTTGTTGCTCGCTATGCCCATCCTATTGATCATCCAAGGGTTCGCTGACAGCCTCAAGTGCGTCAGCTTCTTATTCGGATGGAGCGATAGCCCAGACTTCATTGAGTCAGCCAATGATGGGGAGCACAGCCATGTTTGAGTTAATGCCACTGTTACTCTTCTTAGCCGTTTGTGCTGTTCTTTTGTGGGGGTATCCAGTTGCCTTTTCTCTCGCAGGCACTTCCTTAATATTTGTTGCTATCGGTGCCATGACGGGAATGTTAGAGCCTGTTCAACTCAACTTTATGGCTGGGCGTTTGTTTAAGATTATGGATCGCAGCACTCTGATTGCGGTACCACTCTTTATTTTCATGGGCTTAATGCTAGAGCGCACCAAGATTGCCGAAGATTTACTGGAGTCAATGGCGACACTTTTCGGCAAACTCCGAGGCGGCATGGGTTTCGCGGTCACTATCGTCGGCATGCTACTGGCTGCCAGCACCGGTATTGTTGGTGCAACGGTGGTCACTATGGGCTTATTATCCTTACCAGCAATGCTCAAGCGTGGTTACAAGCCTGAACTCGCCACCGGTGTTATTTGCGCCTCAGGAACCCTCGGTCAAATTATTCCACCGTCCATCGTGTTGGTCTTGCTCGGCGATGTTCTAGCTAACGCCATGACCGAAGCGAAAAGCCAAGGTTTGCAAACCGAGCAGGTCGCGTCGATTGGCGATCTCTTTATGGGCGCTGTGATTCCGGGCATGCTACTGGTCGTCGGCTATATGATCTATATCGCTTTTGTCGCTTGGCGCCGCCCAACTCACGCGCCAGCTATGGAGATCGATGAATCAGAACTTAAACAGGCCATGTTGCGCGCCTTGAAAAGCCTATCCTTACCGCTGATCTTAATTGTCGCCGTTTTGGGTTCAATTCTTTATGGCATCGCCACGCCTACAGAAGCCGCGGCCATTGGTGCTTTCGGCGCGATTCTTCTCGCTTTGATGCGTAATCAACTGACTCTAAAACGCTTGCGAGACGTGATGCAGTCTACCGTCAAGACTACCAGCATGGTGTTCCTGATTTTGATTGGTGCCTCCATTTTCTCTTTGGTATTTCGTATGTATGGTGGCGATGAGATGATACGCCACTTCTTTACCGAGTTGCCCGGTGGCTTATTTACCGCACTATTGATTGTGATGATCGTGATGTTCTTGCTCGGATTCATTCTCGACTTTATCGAAATCACTTTTGTCGTGGTGCCGATCATTGGGCCGGTTTTACTCATGATGGGTGCCGATCCGATTTGGCTCGGTGTCTTAATCGCCATCAACCTGCAAACCTCTTTCTTAACGCCACCTTTTGGTTTTGCCTTATTTTATCTTCGAGGCGTGGCGCCAAAGCAAATACGAACCGCACAGATATACAGGGGGGTGATTCCTTTCATCGGGATTCAAGCGATTGTGTTAGGCATGATAGCTTTTTGGCCACAGCTTTCGACGTGGCTTCCGGCTTACGTCAACTGATGCAGGACTCAACCTCATGACGACAAATCCAATCGGAGTATTTGATTCAGGTGTTGGCGGCCTCTCGGTTTACCAAGCAATCCGTAAACACCTGCCCAATGAGAATATCGTTTACTTTGCAGACTCGGCCTACGCCCCATACGGGAAATTGCCCAAAGAGAACTTGCATAAACGCTGCCAATATATTGCCGAGTTCTTTTTGAAACACAATGCCAAAGCAATGGTTATTGCCTGCAATACCGCAACGGCACTCATGGCTGACTGGTTACGCGCTGAATACGAGCTGCCCATTATTGCCATCGAGCCTGCCATAAAACCTGCTGCCGCACTGACCCGAAGTGGGCACATCGGGGTTTTTGCGACTGAAAACACCCTTAACAGCACACGCTACCAACGGCTCGTTGCCCAATACGCACGTGATGTCTCAATACACCAAGTGGCATGTCATGGTTTTGTTGAACAAGTTGAAGCCGGGGAGCTCGACACCCCCAAGACTCTAGCGCTAATTGAGTCGTACTTACGCCCTCTGCTCAACTATAAAGTTGATACTCTGGTCCTTGGCTGTACGCACTACCCCTTCCTGGGAAAGAGCATCAAAAAACTCGCGAACTCGGCCCCTTTGAAGCTTCTAGACACCGCCGATGCCGTATCATTACAACTGACTCGTGTACTCGCTACTCATGACTTATTCAATAATGAAGCCCACGAGAACGATCAGTTTTTCACTAGCGCGGACGCCAAAACTGCCCAGGCAGTATTTTCTAAGTTATTGGGAACCAACACAAAAGTTCTAAAAGCTTAACGGCTGTTGGTCCAGCCTCGGAAAACATATCAGATATTTTCAAGATATGTGATATTGTTCACAGTCTACAACAATCAACACTTCTTTAATTAACAGCGCTTACAGCTATCGATAAAATACGCAGGTTGAAACCAGCATGATAGAGGGAAATCTTGCGCCAAGAATATACATGGATCAGTCGCTGCTTAGTCAAACAATCCGACATCAACGGCATTACCCATCGCTACACCATCCAAATTGCCTGTAACGCTAACGATGACGTTGATCTTCATCGTCGACTCCGTGATCTTGCCGCTAACCAGGATTTTGTCATTGAAGCGATTGAATACAGTCGGTTGATCCAAGATCATTTAGACAAGCTGGATTATTATGATCATGAAAGCATCCAGCTCGCTTCCCAGTCAGCGCAACACGGTTATGCGCTGGGCCAGCTTACTGCCACAAATGACACCTCAAGCGGTATCAATCATGATCACCCCTCGTTGCTCAACATCGACGAATACCCGGTTACGCATAAGAAAGACCCGACCAAACCCTCATGGCAACAGCCGTGGATCGATCCCGCTGTAAAAAAAGTTATCTTTGATCACTCCCTCAATGCTCAACTGAAAACGTATCTCCTAATCGACGCCACCAGCCGCAATGCCATCACTTCGACGTTTGATCTTGGTGAATATGATGATCTTCCAATCCAGTCGCTATATTCGGGAGCCTTAGCTCAAGAGCTAAAACAGCAAGCGCCTTACCTGCTTGATGTCACCCTTAACGCTCAACAACTTAGCAACAATGAAGACGTTCCTAGATTTCATCGCGATTTTTTTAGCAAACATTGGGGGCAACATACCGGGATATTTTTTCATAGCTCCGAGCCCATGGATAAGCTGGCGCGACATCTCAAAAAATTCATCAAAATTCGAAATAACGAAGGTCAATGGTTCTACTTTCGTTTCTTCGATCCAAGAACCATGAATCATTATTTACAATCCATTCAGCGCTGGCCACAACGTATCGCTAAATGGTACGGCGCACAACAGGGTACAGAGCTGATCAAAGCCATTCTTTGCGAAGATCAATCAGGTAGCTTACTCAAGCGTTACCAACTTATCCCTGATCATACGCTCAACCACGGCGGACAAATCGAGCTAACGGAAACTGAGTTTCAGTTTTTTCAAGATTACCGCTGGCAACACAACAAACAATTAATCGAGACAGAATTAAAAAACGATTTTCCACTAGAAACTCAACAAATGAGTCATCAACAATTCAGCCTCTGGTGTGACGAAGGAAAGCATAAGGGTTACACCACACCCCGAGCACTGTATGACTATTGCTACTCAGCATTGATGGCTCAAACTCACAACTTTGATCTCTCTGAAATCGAGCACTACTTATCAGAACAAACTACAAGCCACCTAGAGAAATCCAAACTACTGTACCAGAGCACAAAAGACGCCGTGGAGCGTTATACATCAGGAAGCACCCGTTAAGGAACAACTATGCCACGCGAAAACTTATCATCAACACAATCAACCAACGACCCAGTCGCCCCATGCGATCAGAATATCATTCCAATTTTTCCAGTGAGGTTTGCTTTTAAACCCGAAGTTTTAATGGAAGTTGCTAATGAATTTCGTAAAACAGGTGCTGAAGATGATATGCACAATGAAAATGACTATTGTCTTCGACGTATTAGACAAGGTTTCGTCTATATTTACGTTCCTAACACGGTTGACGACCTGGAGTCTTGCTCGGATTGCTCCAAAGGACATTGGCTCGTATTTCGTTATCACACCAGCTCTGAAGATCAAAACTCGTGTGAAATCCGTAATGACACTGAAACTCAAGGAAGCGGTCAATACACCTTCCAAATGTACAAATGGACAGATGGACACGCTGCAGGAAAGTGGGAACTCGATAGCTCAAGAATCTACCCCTATGCTTTTGTTCCAGAAGCCACAACACAAATTGAAATTGGCTATAGCGAGTTTCGCTGGCCATCATACTTCTTTGAAGAAGCCGTACGAAACCCTTCCTTCCGAGAAAATATTTTGACACCTGTAGATCTTAGCGCAGAACAAACCAAGTTTTCCGCACCAATGCGCGATCTTGATCAACATGTTGAAGAATTTAAACCAACGCTTATCGATAAAATATCAGACTATCTAATATCACAAACTGGTATTGCCCCTGAAGATAAAAAAACTGTCGCTTTTTGTGAACATAGCCAAACAAAAGGGCGTATCGTCTCACTTCATGATCCAATGGGACGCATTCTTGACATTAACTCTTTAGCAAAAGTCATTAGTAATACACAGATGAAGTTTGCTTCTGATTATCAATACCCATTAACTATCGCTCAACTCATCGCTAATGTTAAAGATTCCATTGACGAAAGTTGGAACAGTATCAAAGGATGGTTTAGCGATCACCCGATTGATTCTGACACATGGAATAACTTTGTTGACGCTAATGAAAGAATGACCACCATGCAAGAAAACTTGGTCAAACTTCATCGAAATACTCTTTCCCATGATTTAAGTTATTCAATAAAACACCAAAAGACCCAGGCCTTAGAAAACGGTTTTGGTATTAGTGATAAGAGTGACACCGAAATTATCACCTACGTTACCAAGTTAATGGCCCAGGTATCCCTTAATTTGAATAGTTCCAAAGAAGGTTCAAACTATATTCTTGAAACTGTCAATGGAGAAGCCAATCCTGATATAGCAAATATTTACAATTTATTGCTAAGCAAGTGGCACACTATGGCAGCCACAATCCATAAAGGGATTGATACTGGGATGAACGCATCCCTGAGAGCATTAGAGGCGTTTGACTACCTCTTAGAAACAACAGGTACCGAGCTTTCCCGCTCAATGATACAGTTTAATAACACTGTTATCAGGGACGCCACTCTCTCTACTTTTAAGTTTACCGACTTAAATCATAAACCTGTTTCATTAGAAAATGTCACAGAAATATTTAGCGGCCAAACGCCTAGCCTCAATCCAAACTCTGGTACTGTTCAAACGAATCAAATTGAAGTTTTCGCGGATGGACAAAGAATCACTACAGCCAACGCCTCCGCCCAAGAGGTGCATGTACTCCACCTTCAAACCGATGCTGAGATCACCCCTGCTGCAGGATTCCAGAATAAAGCTCTTATACAAGAAAAGTTTCGATTAGCTGGCGCTGGTATAGCTTTCTTTCTAAACTCTGCCACGATTGCCGATTTACACCATCAAAAAAACAATCCATCCAAAGCGAAGACAAATTTTGGCCGGATTGCAGATAACTTCTGGGCTAATATTACTATTGCATACACTTCAGCGGTGACAGATACATACCAAGCAGGAAGAGCCATCTCGCAAGGGGGTTATGCCCAATCTTCAGCAAGAGCCTTAGGTCAGAAACTTTTTCAATCATTATCAAACAATGCCTTGTTCAAAGCTCAATCGACAGTAATCCCAAGATTCTCCCAAAAAGCTATTGCAGTAGCAGACTTTAGCTCCAAATGGCTAGGGCGTCTAGCAGGTGCTGCCGGTGTATTCTTGAGTCTGCTCCAAACAGCAGAAGGTATTAAAACTAGGAACTACTCTAAAGCTTGGGGTAATAGTCTGATCGCGCTAGGTTCGGCTCTCTTCTTATACACTGGATTAACAGGTTACGGAGCCATAGCTGGGGTCGCCCTTATTCTATCCGGTATTGCAATTGAGTATTTCGGCGGATTAAACGACATTGAAGACTGGGCGAAACACAGCTTTTGGGGGTCTTCTGATGAATACTGGGGAGAAGAACGAGTTAAACGAATATCAGACCAAATATTCGAGTCCCGCTCATTCCAGTCAAAAAACGATCCAAAATCTCAAGTTATTCAGGAAGCCTATAAAAAAGAGCTAGAACAGTATCAAAATCTTTTTGATAAATTTATGGTTTTAAAGCCTGAAAGTTCTCAACCGACTACTTTCCAACTCCACTTACCAAATCTTGATCCGACAAAAGGAACCTCTGTATTAGAAGTCGATATAGAAATTGAATACTGGCTCGACTCCTCATACATCTTCGACGACAATATCACCCTCAGCAGGTTTAACTATGAACTTAATTACCAAGAAAAAAAAGCAATAATAGATTTTAGCAAGTTCCTTCCCGAAGGCCCTGGTTACATCAAAGAAATCATTATCAATGCCGAATACCAACAACAAGGACAGTCATCCATGGAAATTGATGATCATCCTCTGTATGAATACAAAGAACCAACAAAAATCATCAGAGACAAATATGATATACAACGCGACGTGCCAAGCAAAATTGTACACATGCCTCAGTGGAGAATATAATGTCAAATAAAGTTAATGACTTGAAGCGCTGCCTTATACCCCGCGCAAGATCGGTCGATATTAAATCTTTTAAAATATTATTTTTTCGATCGAATCATATTTTAATGGGGTTAGTGGTACTAGCTGCACTTTCATACAGCTATTTCTCGGATCCTGAATTTAAAGAATATATCAAAGAAACAATTAACTATGAAGATTCTATAAAGTCTACTTATCAATTTTACAAAGAGGCCATTGACGCAAGAGGAGGTACATACCAAGAATTTTATACCGAACAATTTCCTAATTACTATGATGAATTTATAGCTATTTTTTTGTTGTTTTTTATACTTATTATACCTTGGCTCCTCTACCTTTTCTGGCCACAGCGATGCCCTGTCAGAGTTGATAAAGAGCGTAACCTTATTTACACATGGAGTTGGGGCAAACTATATGCGTCTCGTTTTGATAACCTTAATCCTAAGAAACAAGAAACTGCCCACTTTCTCGAAGTCAGAGGTGGCTGGGGACCATTAGTTATTTCACTCTACCCCGCTGGCTCAAGTAAAGCGAAGCGTGTATCTATCGGTTCCTACATTCCTAAGTTTAATTATCAGAATCATCAACTCTTGGGCTTTATCAAAAACTATCTCAATGGCTTTACTGCTATTCCCAGTGATTTTAAACCCGAACGAGGTCTCCTTGAAAAAACATTGGTTAAAGACAGAGGATTTCCTGAAGAGGAAAAGCTCAACAAAGCCATTAATGAATGGTTAGAAAAAGAATCGAGTTAACAATCTTATGATAAGTAAGACCAATGAATTAGAGCGCTGCCTTATACCCCGGGGAAAGTCAGTCGATGTTAAATCTTTTAAAATATTATTTTTCCGCTCTAATCATATTCTTCTTGGGCTTACCATTCTATCAGTTCTATTATATTTAGTTTTATTCGACCAAGAATTCTACTCTTTTTTATATGACTCCATAAACTATAAAGAGCAGCTTTATTCTCAATTTCTTGAGCATAAAAAAAATATGATATCTTTATATGGTGAAGGTAGCTTTAACACGACTTTCCAGCAATTCCTTAATGAAATGAAAGATACATATATTAATGACTTAATTACCTTGTTAATAATGTCCTTCGTCATTATCTTGCCTTGGCTTCTCTACCTTTTCTGGCCACAACAATGCCCTGTCAGAGTTGATAAAGAGCGCAACCTTATTTATACATGGAGTTGGGGCAAGCTCTATGCTGCTCGCTTTGATGATCTCAATCCTAAGAAACAAGAAACTGCTCACTTTCTCGAAGTCAGAGGTGGCTGGGGACCATTAGTTATTTCACTCTATCCTGCTGGTTTGAACAAAGCCAAACGAGTATCAATCGGTTCCTACATTCCTAAATTTAATTACCAGAACCATCAACTCTTGGGCTTTATCAAAAACTATCTCAATGGCTTTACTACTATGCCCAGTGATTTTAAACCCGAAAGAGGGTTCCTTGAGAAAACATTGGTCAAAGACAGAAGCTTTCCTCAAGAGCAGAAACTTAATAAAGCTATTGATGAATGGTTAGAGCATAAGACCTAATATTATTTATTAATTTGATTATTTAGCATGAAAAACTATAACCACAATTTATTAACTGACTTAGAATTAAAATATGTTAGGCGTGTCTCTCGTTTTCAGATGTGTTTTATCCCAACTGTATTTTGGTGTGGAATATATTTGATCATGTTTTCTATATTTCCAGCCCTTTGGGTGTCAATAGGAATGTCTGTTAGTTTATTTATAATTGGCGCAGCAGTTTTAGGAGTTTGCTTCCTTTGGGGTAGGCCTCACCACTGTGTAATCTATCCAGAAGTTAAGATTTTTGATAGCTATTTTGACACTTATTCAACTGGACTAGGACGTTATAGAAACGTTTATATGACATATGGACATGAATTTATAAAGTGTCATGTAGGGTTTAAGCCAATTTTCTTCGGATTTATGAAAAATGGAAACCCCAATAAAGCACCAAGGCATAAGGAGAGCTTTGAAGCCCGATTTGCTGTTCTTGAGTATAGGACCGGAGACTTTATCAAGAAATTCCACATATTGCTTAACGTTGAAGACTTGTTCTGTATTAAGTGTTTCTATAGAAGCTATCCTTTGGTTAAGCTTTTGATCCCCAGCATAATCTGGGTTATTCAAATTGCATATTCCGGTTTAGTATTCATATTGCCATCAATAATAATTGCTGCCATCTCTTTATCACTCTTAGACGACTTCGACTTAGCTATTGGAATAAGCTCAATTATTGGAATAATAGTGACATTAGGTATAAGAGAGTTCCTGCCTGAGGCTTTTGATAGGCTCTTGATCCGTATACCGACTCCAATCGATAATAAAGTGAAATGCAGAAAAAATCACTTTCAATAATGTTTATTCACAACTTCTATTGTCCCTACAGACATACTCTCCCTTAATATAGTCATATCTATAATTTTCATGTAATTTTTCCTCTTTTCTTTTTTCTAATTCTTTACTGTATAAAGTGAACGCAAAATATAAATAGATACAACCTATAGCTATGGGAACAAAAATATTAATTCTAAGTTTAATATTCTTTATAGACTTTTCTATTTTCAGTTTTTCTAACTGCTCTTTATTCATATAGCAAAAAAGGCTGCCAAAGCAGCCTTTTCTCCGTACAACTCATTATTTATTTTCTGGGATCTTAGCGACTAATCGTAGAGACGTAGAAAGTTCTTCAAGCTGTAGCCATGGTTTTAGCCATGCTTTAGCGTGATAGGCACCTGGATTACCCGGTACTTCTTCAACTTCCACTTTCGCTTCTGCTAATGGATAACGGGCACGAGACTCTTGGCCCGCATCTTCATCAGCGTTGACATAGTTCAAGATCCAACGATTTAACCACGCTTCACAATCTTCTGGCTCCATGAATGAACCAATCTTATCTCGCGCCATTACTTTTAGATAATGGGCAAAACGTGATGTAGCCATGATATATGGGAGGCGTGAAGAAATTTCTGCGTTAGCATTCGCTTCTGGACGATCGTATTTCTTTGGTCTTTGGGTTGTATTCGAACCAAAGAATACTGCGTAGTCCGTATTCTTGTAGTGACATAGTGGCAAGAAGCCTAACTTACTTAGCTCTGCTTCGCGACGATCGGTGATACCTACTTCTGTCGGACATTGCATGTCTAAGTCGCCATCATCGCTTAAGAAGTTGTGCATCGGCAATGAGTCAACTTTACCACCACCCTCGGCGCCACGAATCGCGGTACACCAACCGTACTCCGTAAACGCTTGGGTTAATTTTGAACCCAGAACGTACGAAGCATTCATCCAGCAGTAATCGCTATTTTCTGCATTCTGCGCAATTTTTGTTTCAGGATCGACATTAAGCTCTTCATACGCAAACTCCTCAATTGGGCGAGTCGCTTCACCATAAGGTAAACGCGCTAAAACTCGTGGCGCGGTCAAAGTCACAAAGCGTGAATCTTCTGAGTCACGGAAACCACGCCAGCGGGCATACTCTAGTGAATCGAATACTTTTTCTAAGTCACGAGGTTTAGACAATTCAGTCCAATCGTTAAAACCAAACAGCTCAGGAGACGATGCCGAGATAAACGGTGCGAACGCTGCCGCTGATGCATTAGACACTAACTCTAAAGTCTCAATATCTTCAGGATGATTCGTGAACTCATAATCACCAATTAATGCGCCATAAGGTTCACCACCAGCAGTACCAAATTCATTTTCATAAATTTTCTTAAATAATTGGCTTTGATCAAATTCAACAGCCTTGCTTAAATCCTTGAATAATTCACGCTTACTAATATTCAATATTTTTAATTTCATTGATACCGAAGTATCAGTGTTCTGTACCAAATACTGTAATCCTCGCCATGAACCTTCCAGTTTTTGGAACTTTTCATGTCGCATAATTTGTGACAGTTGGGTCGACAGGGCTTCATCAATCACTTTTATTGCTTCGCGGAAAGTTACAGTCAGATTTTTATTCCATGTCACTGTACCCTTCATCGCTTCTTGCGTTAAGGTTCTCAGCAACTCTTCGGCACGGCTAGATTCAGTTTGTTTTGTTGCTGCAATGGCCTGACCTAAAAGCCCTTCCGCTTCTTCAACAGCAACTTCTTGATTTTCTTCTAGTTTAGTATCAGACATCATTACTCTCCTTTGTCACCGCCAGCGGCCTCAAGTGCCTTCGCCAGCTCATCCAAATCGTCAGTATTTTTGAGAACTTTCTCCATAATTCCTTCAAGCTCTTCAGAACGATCGATTTTAGTCATTAAGTCACGCAGCTGATTTCGTGTATCCATCAGTTTCTTTAGCGGTTCGACCTGCTCTACAATCGCTGCAGGCTCAAAATCATCCATCGAATTAAACTCAAGATTAACCGCCATTTCTGAGCCATCATTTTCAAGTGTATTGTCCACTTTCAAGTTCAAGCCTGGCGACATATTACGCATGACTTCATTGATGTTGTCTTTATCAATTTGAATAAATCGTCTATCTTTTAATGGCTTTAAAGGCTTTGTTGAGTCGCCCGTAAAGTCACCCATAACGCCAACAACAAAAGGTAATTCCTTTTCCAGTACGGCACCATCAGTCTCAACATCATAAGTAATATGAACCCGTGGTTTACGCACCCTTTTCAATCTATCGTGAATACTAGCCATTTCTTATTTCCTCCATAGCCTGTTTAATGAAATTCTATTCTTCCGCTTCCGTTGGAATCCCTGATAACTTAAAGTAGTTCTCTCGAGCATCGTTATCTGGGATCAGTTTTTGTAACAATTCTGGTAAAGGCAGTTGGCTCCACTGCACCGTTTGATTAATCATGTAAGATACTGGCGAATGCGGTTCTGTCTTTCTAAAAAACATCGCAATTTCTTCCAGCCTTTTCAGCGCCTGCTGTCTGTCGGCAACCGCTTTCTGACTATTTGATTGAGTTTCAGGAGTAGGATTCTCACCTTCAGCTTCTAGTGAAGCTTGCTCAATCTCGTCTTTTTGAGCCAACTTATCCTTAGCTAAATGATTTAATGCGTCGTGACATTCTTGTAAGGCATTTTTGATATTGGATGTCGGTTGAGGCAGCTCTTCCGTGACAGCGTCTAATACTTCCGTAAATTTCGCATAAGTTTCCTTCGCTGAGATGAGAGCCTGCTCAAGTGCTTGATAAAACCTTCCATTGGTCGCATTAACGGAACCAATCACTTGATCCAAGGTTGCGCCTCCAGACTCCAGTCGTTTTTGTCGCTTGTCTGGATCGGAAATTTGCTCTATTTGCAGCGATTGCTCGTACTGCCAAACCACATAGTTATTATCTTGAGCAGCGTTAGTCATTGGAATTGACTTGATCGGCATGATCAACGATCCCGCGCCATCGTAACCATTTAAACCACTAATGGGGGATACTCGCGTCATTACTCCATCTTCATCAGCCTCTGGGTATAAACCTTGCTCCCAGTATCGAGTTATTAGCTCTGACGCTAACTCATAACCTTTATTCAACCCCTCGATACCTTGCAAGCGCGTTAATGCTTCGATTAACCATGCCGTAACTTCCAGATCTTTTGTTTTGGTTTTTAACGCTTCTGTCGCTAACTCGGCCAGCTGCTCCCAGCCATCTGCGATATCATCAAAGTTATCGGGGTCAATCAGCGCTTGCCTTTCTTCTTTACGAGCGCTATTGCGGTAATCCCTTAGCTTGTAGTAAATCGATTCCACGCTAGCATCTAAGCGTAAATCTTCACCACAAGGATGCTCTTCAGATATGGGCTGTATTAACTCTTCGACTTCAAACATTTTAAACTCCTACACCATATCGCTTGTTTTTAAGGATTGTGCTGGGATGGTGTAATCATCTTTTTCATCATCCATATCCACTTTGACCGATATTGCAGTAATATTGTCTTTCGCCCCTCGAATAAGCGCGGAATGTATCAACGCCTTATTAATATCGACCACGTTCTCTGTAGTGAAGAATTGCTGTATCTCACCGTCAGTTAACTCTTTATTTAAACCGTCACTACATAACAGAAAGATATCTCCAGAATTGAGGTCTCCATCCAGTCGATCAATATTCAAGTCTTGAGCGGCACCGATGGCTCGTGTAATCACATTAGCCAAAGGGTGTGCCTCCGCTTCATCTTGTGGCAATGCTCCTGAATCAACCAGTTCATTGACATGACTGTGATCTCTGGTTACCTGATCAAGCTTTCCTGAGTTATACAAATACGCTCGACTATCACCCGCCCATAAAATGGTGTATTTATTGTCAAAACACACGAGGACAACGACTGTCGAGCCGACCATGGACTTTTTGCCAAAACGTGAGAATGCCATCTGACGCAGTTTCTGGTTGGTGATACTGAGAGTATCAACAATTTTCTGGATAAAGGCTTCGTTCGAACCTGTTCTTTCTAGTACTGACAGCGCATCAACAACCATTGTGCTTGCGATATCACCCGCGCTATGTCCACCCATACCATCAGCGACAACCCAAAGCCCCAACTCAGGTCGTTCAATATAATTATCTTCATTCACTTCTCGCACTGTCCCCACGTGCGAAGTACCACTTGATATCCATGAGTAATCACTTTGCTGCAAAAGATTCTTCCTCTTCTTTGTTTGTATTATCGTGCCAGCCCCAGTGCGCCCAATCTCCATCGAGCATCGCACTGAATCCTTCAGCAGGCGGCAAACCGCAACAGTATATTAATGATGGCTTGACTGACTTTGATCCTTCTGTCCACCAAATACCTTTACAATGTCTCTCTTCATCACCTTCAAACCAGTAACTCGAAAAACTTTCTCGTTGTTGCCAAAGGTAATTCATAACATCCTTCTCTATGACTCTTTCACTAGCATCTAACCGGTTCAATATTTCAGATACCGGAGGCCTTTCTTCAAACAGTGGAAAACCAGCTTGATTCAAAGCGTCAAAAAAACTTGAGCTTTCACCAGCACCATCAAGTGTGCTTACTGCAAGCTCTTCAAGCTCTTCAAAGCTCTTGCAATGAAGGTCTTCACCACTGAGTTTTCCTTCCTTGAATACTTCAAGCATAAATAATGGATAGTAGCGCCCAACTTTATCGATACTCGGCATCATAAAGCCTACAATATCGGTATCCATTGCTTCATGCTTAATAATGAATCGCCAAATTGGGCTGGTCAGATAATGTTTTAACCAACTCTCTCCAATTTGCTTCTGACTAATATTGATTGCACTCTGTAGCCAGCTATCAAAGTATTCCTGCACTGAATACTCCAAGTTTCTTGAGACAAAATCACCCTTCGCCCGGATCTTACCGAAACAAGCGATCTTCCCTGTCGTCTGCTGCTCTACAAGTTGCTCGGACAACGGAATCCCTCCAACACCGATTTATAAAACGGGTTTTTCACACTGTTGGCCTGCAATTCCAAGATGGCGCTGTAGTCACCTTCTTTAAACTCAACAAAAAATTTGTCGTAAGAAACTGACTCACGAACATCACCCTTATCAAGCAATCGGAACAAACTCCAGAAACCCTTGCCTTGAATGACTTCATTTTTAAAGCCACTTGCTGGCGTAAAAGTCACCGTCGCTAACCCACTGCTATCAGGACCCGGCCAGCGCATCGAATACTGTCGAGCCGGCCCATGACGATAGGACAGAACCTGCCCTTCCATTTCTAGGAAAAACTGCTTCACATTAACGCTTAAACTGGTTGGCTTTAGGGAGAACTTGATATTTGGTTGCTCGCTTCCTTTTGCAAAGAAAGTTTCTCGGATTTTCTTAGCTCGCTCAAACTGACGAAGAGAGTTTCGACTAATTCCAATATCGCGGTGCAGCTTCCAAGGACTGGTCGAAGTATCGACAAACACTTTTAGATGTTGATTGAAGAAGCTATCCATTTTCCCGTAATAGCCGAAAAAGCGACTAAAGTCATCTAATGTAATCTCTTGGGCACTTGACTTATCGACGGGGTAGCGGCCTTCAATAGCGCGACGACATTCCGGCAATAACTCACTGCGCCATGTGTTATTAAGATAACTATAAGTGCCACTCGTGGTTAACGTTTTGCCGCTTTCTTCAATTTTTGTTAACCACTTATTCATCGGCTTCGGCGTTGATCGCGACTGCATTCCGATGTTGTTGATGACGGTCGCAGCTTCAGGGCTACTGGTAGCTTTATACGTTTTTTCTGCTTTGTTATTGGCATTGCTGATCGATTCTAAAAAGGATTTAAGATCTTTCATGGAATCTAGCGTCGTATCCAGTCTTGCTGGCTCATCACTGTCTTTTCCAACGAAATCCACAATATCAACAAAAGCCCGATCCACTACTTTCTCAGGGTTTTCCTCTTGAGAATAAGCATCCATGTTTTTTGGCATCATTCTATTCATTCTAGCGACACGATTACCGACTTTCGTTTGGCGCAATCCTTCTGGCGTATTATTAGCCATTTTAGCCATATCGTTAACGCCACCACCTTCTTCTTTCGATAACATGACATTATCTCTCACTGCACTAAAAATTCTTTTAATGGGTGAGTTCACGCCCGTTAAATCTTCTAGCATCAAAGCACCTTGCGCCGGTGTCGAAAACTCTTGGATTTCGATATCATTGATCAGGTTACGCCATTTATAGATATAATCCTGAAAGTACTTGTTTTGTACCTCTAGTCTTAGTTTCGTGATTTGCCTATTATCCAAAGTCTCGATCTGCTGGTCTGGTAATACCCACGACTCTTCCGCTAACAACTTCGTAATTTTCTCGCTTTCCGATTTAAATACCCCATGATAACCAGCATAGGTAAAGAGCCCCGGAATACCTTCCTCTAAACTCTTGCCACTTTTGCGATAAAAGTATTGCTGCATATTAAGAGGAATATTATTACTCAGCTGGAAACTCGGCATCGCATCGCGGTACTCTTCTTTTAAACGCGCATAAGCTCGATCAACTAAAGACACATCATTTAATTTTCCTTGCGCATAGTTGACCAATTTAATGTCGCGCTTCGGAAATGGAATCTTCAATTCTAGATAGGATGATAAGTGCTGTTGCATATCCTCTCGAAATTGATTGTTTAGTTCACCGCCATGCTCTCGTTTTAGAAACAGCCCAAAAAAGTTTTTAATATCCTGATGGCTCATATGTTCTGTTTCATAGAACATCAAATACAGACGTAACATCTCATAAAGGTAATCTGTATTGTCTTCAGCATTCGCTAACTCGCCCTCAATACTGCTTTGTAAATAAGGCCCGAAAAAATTCTTTAATGCCTTTTGATAGGCTTCTCGTGCCTGACTGCCGAACTTGCTGCCTTGGTATAAGCCAAAACGCATACTCACGGGCGCTTCTTTTTCAGGAGCATAGCCTTCTGGGAATTGTCGCAATACGTTTAAACCATCATTCAACTCAAGAATATTTGAATCAGTTTCTAAGCCTCCCTCAGTCACCGTATCGTACTGCTCGACTAATTGATCAGTGTGCTCAATTAAGTTTTGATTGTTATAGTAACTATTTATCCATAAATAACTGGCGAGAACAGACACTAAAACACAAGCCGCGTAACCGATATAACGAAACAGCTGCTGCCGACGTTCATACCTTATATTGGTCCCAACTAACTCAGACTCTCTAAATATCAAATCGGTAAAGACTTTCTTTATAAAATAGCCTTTACCTGTATTGTCACCATTTTTATGAGCTTTTAATTTAAACCCAAAGTTCTTTGATAAATTACTCGAAATACGATCGATCGGCGATCCTTCTTGAGTCGCACTCACTAAATATATACCGCGCAAGACAAAAGGTTCTTCATACCGGTTTTGCAAAAATACTTCTTTTAGAAAATCATCGATGCCCTTTTGCGCCATCCGTAACTGTCTAGGGAAATTAAAAATCGCTGCTTTTCGTTCAGCATCTCGCTCCTGCTGTAACCGTTTTAAGACCCGAGCCTCAACATCCTTGATTAATTCAACAAAGTAACGGTTGAAGTTTCCGATCGCTCCTTTTTCATGATCGTTATTATCAATGTCAAACGTAAAACCAAAAACTTGCTCACGCTCTTCTTTATTTAAGTCATCAAATGTTTCTTCAAATCCAGCCAATAGATCCGCTTTGGTCAGCATCACATAAACCGGAACATTGACACCTAAGTGGACTTTCAGTTCTTGTATTCGTTGTCGAATTGCTTGTGCATGATCATTTCGCTCCGTCTGTGTTTGACCCGCAATTTCAGCCAAACTAATCGCCAAGATAGCGCCGTTTACCGGACGCATCGGGCGAGTATCTTTCAACAGATTTAAAAAACCATGCCACGCTCGACTGTCTACTTCCTCATAACTATCTTGTGTTGTATAACGGCCCGCTGTATCCAACAGTACCGCATCGTTGGTAAACCACCAGTCACAATTTCGTGTTCCACCAACACCTTTCACGGGTTCTCCACCCATGGAGTCTTTTAGCGGCAATCGGACGCCTGAATTCATGATCGTTGTGGTTTTCCCAACACCCGGTGGCCCTATCATCACAAACCATGGCAGCTGATAAATATTTTTGCCGTTTAACTTATTCTTTTCTAAGACCGATAGCGCCTGCTTCATTCGATCTTGTAAGACATCGACTTCCTCTTTTGAGAGCTTTTCATGTTCATCGTCTTCCAGCGGCTGCTCGACCATGCTCTCGACCAATTTCTTATTGTTTTTATTGGCTTTCGACTTTTGGAAAAAATTGTACAACGCCCATATCATTGCCATTACAAATAAAGTAGCTAATCGCGCAACGTCACTCTCCAATGGCTTAACGTCAGCAATTGAAATTAATGGACCGCCAAACCAAATTAGGGCTACCACTGCTGCGATTACCAATACTGCAACGACCCATTTATTGGTAAAAAATGCTTTTAGTGCTTTCAAAATCTTTCTCATGACATCCGTTTCCTTTACTCGCCTACTGTCTGCGCAGTATTCGCTTCAATTTGCTGGTAATGATTGCGTTGTTCCATAGATACCATGATTTCTACACGGCGATTCTTCGCGCGGTTACTTTCCGAATCATTGGGAAACATCGGCTCGGCATCGCCTCGTCCTTCTGCCGTTATTCGTGTAGCCAG
Organism: Kangiella marina; assembly: GCF_039541235.1. Taxonomy (NCBI): domain Bacteria; kingdom Pseudomonadati; phylum Pseudomonadota; class Gammaproteobacteria; order Kangiellales; family Kangiellaceae; genus Kangiella; species Kangiella marina. Next base: position 1,287,399 of record NZ_BAABFV010000001.1, read on the forward strand.
ACGATCATTACCACTTAAATACCGTACCACTGAGTTTGCTCTAGCTAATGACAACTCCCAGTTTGAGTGATAGCGTGCGGTAAAGATCTTTTGGTCATCACTGTGCCCAATCACTTCAATGCTCCCTGGTACAGTGGTCAATACTTGCCCGACTTTTTCCAGCAACGGCATATACGACTCGTTTAAGCTGGCGCTAGCAGAATCAAACATCTGACCGTTTAAAATGACGATGCTGACACGGTCAACCTTTTCCACAACTATCAATTTATTTAACTCAATTTCAGTCGACAATAACTGCCGTAATTGCTTGGCATAATCGACATACATCTGACTGTTTTCGGATTCAATCTGAGTTTCAGGTATTAACGTCGCAAATCTTTTATACACAGGGTCCGCTTGTTCACTCAGTTGGTAACTGAGCGTCATATACAACCCAAGCAAAACAGCAGACAGTACTAACCCCACCATCCATACGGGTATGTTTTTACTGCTATTGATAATCTCAGGTACGTTCGATCGCCAACGCGGGGACATCTCTCGATTTAACTCACCCTTTAGTCTTGCTAATTCTCGATATAATCGATCTTTGTATTCGTCCAACTGCTTATAACCGTTCGGATCGACCCTAAATTTTCCCTCAAAGCCTAACTGCAAACACACATACATAAACTCCAGTAAGTTTTTATGCTTTGCCGGGTTTGCCAGTCGCGACTCTAATATTGCGAAAAACTGTTCACCACCCCAGGTTTGCTTGTAAAAAATGCTGAGCAAGCTTTTCGTGCTCCACATACTGTTGGTTCCCCAAGGCGTATTGAGCACCGTCTCATCAATGACCGTACATAAACAATATCGAGCGTCGGCGATATCATCCATATCTACATCCGCTTTGCGCAGTTGGTTTTCAAAATCCCGCATATGGTTAAGGCATTGCTTATGTAGCAAGTCCACATTATTCACCACTGGCGTGTTGCGAAGTTCGACCGCTAAAGCAATTAAGGTAGTCGCCGCGTCCAGGATTGCATTGGTACCAATACCGGACACCGAGAAGGTTGCCCCTAAACTTGTCTTATTTAACTCAGGTACGATGGTTTCATCTTCAGCGGTAGGCTTGGTCACCGCTCTTTGTATACCACCAGGTCTGGGTATAACGATTGTCTTATCTGAGTCATCAAATGTTTGTGTCATGCTATATCCTTATTCCTATTTCCTTACTGCCCAGAACTCTAATTCCAATTCTGGAAACTCTCCTGACACATGAAAGGCAATACCACCAGACGCGCCCAAGTGTTGCCAATGTGGACTGCTTCCATCCAGTTGAAAGTAAACATACTCACGCTTAATCGGAATCTCGCGCGGCGCTACTGGCAAACTGGTTAAACTGATTCCCGGTAATTGGTTATTGACCAAACTTCGTATGTTCTCAACCGTTCCGATTTTGGTTTGTTTAGGGAACTGGTTACGCAAATCATCTATTGGCAGGTCTGCTTTTACTGCTAATACAAATACTGCCTGCTCAAATAATTTTTTATCGTGGACCGTCGCGACTTTGATCCCATAACGCCGTTCTTCTATCGTAATGGGGCTTGCAGCCTCTTCTATCACTGCGCTGAGGTAGTCCTTAAGCACACTATCAATAATCTTATAACTTTGGCTCAGGTCATCGTGCCGGTACATGACGGTGCTATTTCCACGACGACTCGCCGCGTAATAAGTCGCTAACTCACCCTCAAACTGAACCAATAAACGGTACATTATTTCGGGATGCACCAATGGCAATGACAAATAATGCTTAAACAAGCCTTCATATCGATTAAATAGTTGCAGTAACAAGAAGTTTTGAATGGTGTTAGACCCTCCCTGACTCACATTTACCACACGCTCGGATAGCGTCGTTGCCCTCACCGATAATGTTGAAATTAATTGTTTTACAGCCGATAACAGATGGTTGTTCGCTTTGATATCCAACAAAGGAGGAATAAAAGTTTCGTCTAAGATCAAAGAACCGTTGCTAGTGCTTTCTTTAATCTTGGCGATAGGTAACCGAACGTTGCCGTCATCTTTAGTTTGCTCACCTTCTAGAACCAGTTTCACATTAAGGCTTGCTAGCTCCAGCGATTCTGCGGATCGATCACCTTCGTTGTAATCCATCAACTCAATATCAAAGCGGTTGTAGCGAAAACTCTCCTGACTATCCAACCGCTTATTGACCAAGGCTTTATTGTTTTGAAGGCTCGGTACTGCCAAAAATACACGCTTCCCTGCGAGTTGTTTTTCCTCACTCAAATCCAACACCGCCGGCACCGGATCATTTTGCGGTAAATTAAAAACTGTACCGTCTGCAAAAATACCTCTTGCTTCTGACAATGAGACTTGTCCCATGAGCAAAGCATCGGGCTCAATCACTAAACGACGAAACCCCCATTGAAACGGATTAGTCACAGCGACACGTTGGTTCAGTGTGTTTTCAAAGAATCGTTCTTGCTGCTGAAAATGGTGTGGTGATAAAAATATCCCTTCAGCCCATACTACCCTGTTATCCATCAATCACCTTTATAGTTCTTCCGCTGCAACATCGATAGTGACACCCTTTAATGTGAAGACCACCTTGTGTTCCTCACCCGGTATCACCTTGGCGACTGCTCGCCATTTTGCAATTTCTATATCTCGAAAAGCAGCTACAATACCGATATAGTTGGTTTGTGGATCGGTCACTAATCCTTGGTGAATCTCATGTCCCGGGTTCAACTGATATTCTTTCTGCGTCACAATGGCTTTAGCCAAGTCTTTATCAGTCGCATCATAAATCGAGAAAAAGTCCTTTGTTTCAAAAGCCAATTTATCATTCAGTTGATACACTTTGATGACTAACGGTGACGCTCTGCCCGATGGGTCAGGATTAACCTGCTTGTCGACCATAATATCCAACTGTACATCTGCACCATCATCACCACCAAAGAACGAGCAACTTGCAATCATAAGCGATGCTCCGATGATCCAAATACTTCTTAATAGTTGTTTCATTGTTTCCTCTATTACTATTTTTTTCATAAATTAATTGGCGCCTAACTTCTTCAACTGGGCCTCATAAGCCGCAGCAAAATCTTCTGAAAACGTTTTATCCGAGCCTTGTCCCACTTCTTCTTGTACTTCCTTATGCAATGCCGCAAAGACATCCCATAACTTTGCTTTTTTGGTTGCTGGTAAAACTTTATGCAACGCCGATTCGCTTTGATTCGCTCGTGTGATTTCACTTGGATCCAAGGTATCCAGCACCCCTTGTAATGCACCCTGTGTGCCCGCCATGAGTGCTAACTCGTGGGTACTCATGTCTTTAAAGCAACTTTCTATCGCTTGGAACCAAGGCAAAAACCCAGGTACTTGACGTAAAAAGAGGTTTCGCATGGCCTCATCAACGTTGATGGAGAATTTCAAAGGGTTGTTTTCTTGGGTTCTGATGGTCGTCTGCATGACGCGGAATTCACTCTTCATGTCTGAGCGAGCGCGCAATATGTCGAGCATTCCCTGTAACGAGAAACGCAAAGCCCCGCCCATGGCTTCGAACAATGCGGGGGATATTTCCCGCGGCAAATCATCTTCCCGTAACCCTGCTGCATTTAAAAACGCCGTCAGATACGCTTTGGCCTGCTCACTACCGATACTGTCAAAACTGGCTGCAGCATTTGGCGGCGGATGCTGTGGCGTTTGCTGTGAATGTGATCTTGCCCCATAGGCATCAGGCTGTTGTTGTGTTGCAACCACTGACTCTGCGGATGCTCCCTGAGTTGCCGATTGAACTGGGGCGGTCGGCGCCGCTACTCTGGTTTGTTCAGGCGAACTCGCTTCTGTCACTGCCTGCTTTGTTGTGTCAGCAGTATTGTGCTGTTGCACCGCTGAAGGCACTGATTGCTGATCCTCCATCGGCGTATTGAGTTCAGAGTTTGCTCCCGCTTGCGCATCCCAGTCTTCCGGAATTTGTGCCATCGGTGGGGTAAAATTTTCTGCATAAGGATCCTGACTTAATGTCTCAGCATGGCTTGGCTGCGCTTGCTGCGAGTCTACCGTTGTCTGAGCAGCAAAGTCGGGAGCTGCCGCAGCCGGGCGTACCGGCGGTGGTGTATGCAAGTGTTGTGCTTGCCGCGATGGTTGGAGGTCTATCTCGTTGCTTTTTGCTTCAACTACCACTTCGATTTCATAGTCACCAAGCTGCAAATAGTCACCATCCGATAATTCCTGGCTATTTCCCTTACCCAAAGGTTGTACGGCACGATTTACGAATAAACCGTTTGTCGAATTATCGGTAATGTAAAACTGACCTGCTTGATGACTTACATAAGCATGGACACTGGAGATCACTTTATCTGGATCTGGCAATAACCAATCCGATTTAGCCGAACGCCCAATGCTGGCGCCTTGTTCAGTAAATGTTTGCTCAACCACCTGGCCCGGTGTTAAACGATGATAGCTAGTGACCTTTAACTTCAGAATGCTCATCCAGAATATCCCTAATATCTATAAAATATCTTGTATATTTATTGTCCGTTATGGATAAATTTTTATCTAATTAGTCCACATTTTTTAAATTTATTTTAAAACTCGCCCGTTACACTGGCTATAATGCCCGCAAAAAAGCCCCTTGAGATGATTTATTTAAGGCACTTTATGGCTAAAATCCATTTCAAGGCACAGATAATAATATTATGCAAATAATAATCAAGAGCCTATTTCAAATATTGTGAACATATATTCAAGATAAACAAGTAATTGATGATTTTTTTTACTTCATGTAGATTATTGGTCCAATTTGGAAGTCGCTGATCGAAAGTTTGAGGATAAAATGACTGATCAACACCGTAACAAGGAAGAGCAGGCAACATCAGGAAGTACCGAGGAATGTGTCAACGAACGTGGCCAGCAACACGATCAACCGACAAGCCCTATGGAGCAGACTGACCAGGATAACCAGCTCAAGGAAAGCAGCCAACATAGCGCCGAGGAACCGTCGCACAAAGTCACAGCAACTCAACACATCAAGGCTCCACAGCCCGCTTCTGATGACGATGATGATAAAACCATTGTGCAGACTGTAAGTAACCGCTCACAAACAACCCCCATAAACCACGCCAAAATCAGCATCGGCGATACCTTGTCCGAGCGTTACAAGTTGGTGGAAAGCTTAGGCGCTGGCGGCATGAGTGAAGTCTATAAGGCTAAGGACTTGTATGCTGAAAATGCGGGCGATAAAACCCCATTTGTCGCCGTAAAAGTTCTTAGTAACGAATTCGCTGATCATCCTGATGCCGTTACTATTATGCAGCGTGAGGCAAAGAAGACACGTGAGCTATCCCACCCTAACATCGTTCAAGTCTTTGATTTCATTTTCGAAAAGGATTTGTGTTACATCGTTATGGAGTTACTTGAAGGTGAGTCCTTGGATAACTTAATTAAGCGCAGTCGACCCAATGGTCTACCTAAAGCTGGTGTCATGAAAGTTGTTCATCAGATCAGTTCTGCCTTAAGCTTTGCCCACAAAAACGGTGTCCTTCACAGCGATCTTAAGCCCAGTAATATTTTTATAACACACAAACAAGACGTTAAAATTTTTGATTTCGGTGTGGCTCGCGCCTTAAAGCAACAAATTGATGAATACGCCGTTCAGACTCATAGCGATGAACCCGAGTTTGATGTCGGCGGCTTCACACCCGCTTACGCTAGTCCTAATATGCTTTCCAACCAACCTATCGATGTTAGAGACGATGTGTATGGACTGGCCTGCATTACTTATGAAATGCTGACCAGTAAACATCCTTATGATCGCTCCCCTGCAGATAAAGCCTTAGCAAAAGCACTGAAACCTGCTAAATGCAAGAAACTCAATCCGTTTGCCTGGACTGGTCTTAAAAAGGGGCTAGCTTTAAAACATAACGAGCGTGTTGCCACCGTCGATCTGTTTTACCAAGGCTTAAGTAAACAACATGGCAAACCGATCCTTTTGGCGGCAAGTGTCTTAGCGTTAAGTTTTGTTGCCTATAAAATCTGGAGCACAGATCAAACCCGACTCCACCAACTACAGTCTGAGCTTACGGCGCTTCAAAATGAACAGTCGAAACTTGATGCCATTCTTAACACCGAGAGCCATCAGATTGATACCGCATTGAGCAATTTAAGCACTTTGACCGATAACCATAAATCGAGTGCGCTCAACCAATTGCGCCAACCCATTTATCATCACTTTACTGCTAAAGCCACTGAGGCTTTAAAAAATAGTAATGGTAAGTACCCTAATTATCCGGCAGCGCTCGCGGTATTGACACAAGCTGAAGGCTATTTAACGGACTCACAGCAGTTACATGATTATAAGGCCCAGGTTTTATCCAATCGTAACCAGTTACTAAGCAGTATTGAACTTAAATTCAATAACTTACTTGAACTACAAGATTACGCGGTTAAACAAAATGGTGGTGATATTTATAGTTTGCAGGAAGAAATGAAACAAATTGCACCTAAATATCAACCCGACATCAGCCCACAAGCGCAAGAGCTTTTCTTAAGCTCCCTGCAACAGGCGATGGATACTAATAATTTTGTCGAGCTACAGCAATACCAGCACGTCGGCGATAAGATTTTCGCACACAACGACCATTTCCAAACGCTTAAATCCGAAAGCCTACAATACCTTTCGGCTGCGGATAAACTCGGAACATATCAAAAAGATATTGCCGAGAACCCAGAATTGGCCTTCCCTTATGATGCGGCAGCCATCTTTTACAATAAAACCTTCCACAGTTTTGAGCAGCAGATTTCTGAAGCTGAATCGGTCCAAGCTCTTGATAACATTGCACAAGAAATGCAGCCCTTATCGCAGTCTCTACCACCTGACTTCGAACTCTTGGCCGACACACAAACGGCTCTTGGAAATGCTTACATTAAGCTGGCGGATACCTTAAACGGTCGAGGGCGTTATCGACAGGGCGCGAGAACCTTAAAGAAAGGACGAGAAATTTTGGATGGCATCGCTAAAGACCAAAGTTAGGCTCTACAATCAGGAGTGACGAACTTCAGTCACTCCTTTTTCCTCCCACTGGAACTATTGACGTGCTTGATAATAACTTTGTTCGGAAACGCGGTGCCACTCTTTGGCTTGTTCCTTGAACTCGGTAAATGATTTCAAAATTCTTTGGTCAAGCTCAGTTTCCGCCTGCTCGCTAAGCATGCCTTCTGAAATAGCTTCAAGCTCCTGTAATACCTCTTTGGGTAATTCTCGTAGCTCCACACCATGTTTATTGATCAACGTTTGCAACGCCTGATTATTTTTCGCGGTAAAATCAGCCAGTAAATCCGCATTGGCAGTTCGGCATGCCATGGTAACGATTTGCTGCAGGTCTTTCGGCAGAGCTTCATAGGCTTTTTTGTTGATCAAAGCTTCAAGCGTCGTCCCTGGCTCGTGCCAACCCGGGTAATAATAATAACGCGCTGCTTTAAATAATCCGAAGGCCAAGTCGTTATAGGGACCCACCCATTCAGCGGCATCAATCGCCCCAGTTTCGAGCGAGGTAAACACTTCACTTCCAGGCATCAAAACCGGAATGCCTCCTGCGCGTCGCCACACTTCCCCACCGAGACCTGGGATCCGCATTTTCATCCCTTTCACGTCGTCTAACGAATTAATTTCTTTATTAAACCAACCCGCCATTTGAACACCAGTATTACCGCATGGCTCAGGGATCAAACCCAAAGGTTCATACAGTTCTCGCCACAACTCAAGTCCACCGCCATGCAATAGCCAGCCATTCATTTCCTGTGCGTTTAGGCCAAACGGCACAGCGGCAAAAAATGGCGTCATTGGCAATTTTCCTTTCCAGTAATACGACGCACCATGACCTATTTGCGCTGCACCACTAGCCACCGATTCAAACACCTGCAACGCTGGCACCAATTCACCAGAGCCATAGACTTTGACTTCCATCCGTCCGCCGCTTAGCTGGTTGATTAATTTGGCGAGATACTCTGCTCCTTCTCCTAAACCCGCAAAGTTTTTCGGCCAAGTGGTGATCATTGTCCACTTAATGACTTCACCATCCCACTTCTCGACAGGCGCTGTCTGCTCTTGTTTCTCGCCACCTGTGCAAGCACTCAGCCCCGCAACCGCGGCACCAGCCCCTAAAGCCCCAATAAATTTTCTTCTTTTCATGATTAACCTACGTTGAATTTTCCCGAAAACACAAGTTTTTTGGGCGATTTCTGGCATCAATGTACCGACTATACTAAGCTATGGCAACTTTGATTAAAAAAAGACCATGCGGGGGCATTGATGTCGAGTTTTATTAATATTTACGAGCAAGCGCTCGATCCTGAATTCTGTAACAAATGTATTGAGAAGTTTGAAAAAAGTTCTCACAAACGTCAAGGTGAAACCGGCCATGGCGTTGATAAAATCAAAAAAAATAGTACCGATATCACGATTACTCAGTTTCCCGATGAGTGGCAAGAAGAAATGCAGCATATTCAAAATGTTGTTCTTCGCGGCATGATTCATTACGTTCGCCAATATCCGTTCTTATTAGCCGGTGCGGTATCTCTAATGTTCCAAAACCAAGAAGGCGAGATGGAACAGCTGAGCTATGTGGATGTTGAGAAGATGGACGATCAAAGCCTTGCTCAGTTTATTCAGGCAGTTTACCGCTTAGGGCCAGTCAACGCACAAAAATACGATAAAGGCGAAGGGGGTTACTTTCACTGGCACTCAGAACATTATCCTCACCCTAATGATCCAAATCAGGACTCACTGCACCGTACGTTGTTGTGGATGTTCTATCTCAACGATGTTGAAGAAGGCGGAGAAACCGAGTTCTTCTACCAGCAGGTTAAAAGCAAACCCAAGCAAGGCTCTTTAGTCATTGCACCCGCCGGTTTTACCCATACCCATCGAGGCATGAAGCCGGTGTCAGGCGATAAGTATATTTTGACCAGCTGGGTGCAATATCAGCGCGCAGGTGACATGTACGGTCAAAACGCTGATAACAATAATAACCAGACTCAATCTTAAGCGACGCTTCAGTACAATGAGTCTTCAATAAAATGAGTCTCCAATAAAAAGCCCCGCGAAAACGCGGGGCCGAAGACTTTAACACTAAGGGGTAGTATTGGTGTTAAAGTAAAACACTTGTGATGGTTATAAGATAACTTTTATATCCATTATTGTCCCACACCCCTTTATTTTTGAGTCAAATCTGCATTTATTCTGTGATCTCGTTCACCTTTTTCCGCCCATTTCGCGCTTTTGTTATCCTTTAAAAATAAAAAAAGGCCGCCGAAGCGACCTTTTCATCATTCTGATCCGTTACAGGTGAATGATTGGGTCTGGGTTACCGTCTTGGTCATTACCCGCAGTACCGTCTGTGCTTGGATTACCGTTTTTCAACATAATCACAGCACAGGCTGCTGGCGATGCCATAGAAGTACCTGACATGGTTGTTGTGCCACCACCTTTACGCAGAGACAGAATGCTTACGCCTGGCGCTGCATAGTCCACTGGTGGGTTACCATAGTTAGACCATGAAGGCATGTTGTCGTTTGAATCTGTCGCAGAGATTGTGTAAACACGGTTGCCGTTGGCACGTGCTGGCGAGTGATTGCTCGCGTGATCACCATCGTTACCGGCTGCTAGTACGAAGTAAGCACCAGAACTTTGAGCCGCCGCTTTAACCGCGTCATCAAGCTCTTGGCTTACTGGACCACCTAGGCTCATGTTAGCGCAGTCGCCAGCAGATGCATTAGCCGCAACGTGGTCAACACCCGCGATGACGCCTGAGTATGAACCAGAACCGCGAGAGTCTAGTACTTTAACAGGAACAACGGTTGCGCCCGCAGCAATACCAACCACATCTTGAGTGTTGTCGATTGCAGCAATCGTACCCGCTACGTGAGTACCGTGACCGTTACCGTCGTCGGTATCGGCGTCTTTACCTTTAGTGAAGGCGGTAAAGCCACGACTGGTGTCTACATTAAGATCGCCATGATCCGTGTCGATACCGGTATCAAGTACCCATGCTGTATAACCAGCGCCACTTTGAGCGCCACCAACACGAGTCACACTCCAAGGCGTTGTTTGGCTGCCACCGCCGCCACCGCCGCCTGGCTTACCTTTGAAGCTGACGCTGACAACGCCATCAGGAGACATACGCTTAACGTTCATGTTACCGCCGAATGCTTTTTCAGCAGCGTGACAAGGAGCGTTTACCGTGAAGCCTTTGATTGAATTAGTATAAACGTGACGAACCGATGATTGAGCGCGTTGAGCCATTCCTTTTGCTAAACCTTTTACTTCATCACCGTTCAAGCTATCCTGCAACGTGATGATGCAACGATTCTGAACATTTAACTCATCACTTGATGAATACGTTGGTTCCACAGCTAAAGATTGTGTCGATACAATTGCCATGCCTACGGCACTAGCGATTACTGTTTTTTTCATTTGGATATTACCCCATTTGGTTTTTTAGAATTTGGATTTCGCCTGCTATTTTCAGCGTGTTTTTTATAACGAAATCCACACGACTCAAACTTTATAACAACTGGCTATTTTACGATCAAGTATTATTTTTAATTATGCTAACTGGTTGAACCAATTATATTTTTTCATCAATAAAAAAGGCAGGGATAACCCTGCCTTTTGTGTAAGCTTTAACTGTTTAAGCAGTTATTAGCCACATTTTTTAGGACCACCACGACATGGTTCTGGCTCTGGGTCACCGCCGCCGCTGCCGCCGCCGTCAACTGCACCAGTACAACCGTTCGCAGTTAAGTAGTCGCTCGCAAGTTTCGCTTTAACGATACCGTAACCGAAGTAGTCGTCACGTCCTGCTGCACCTTGGTCTTCAGCCGTCGCTTTCATCGCAGTACGAACTTCCGTACCTGAACAGCTAGGATGATTTGACCATACTAACGCTGCAACACCTGCCGCCGCTGGAGTCGCCATAGACGTTCCGCTCATGTAGCCGTAGTCGCTCGCGCCTGAGTTGATGCTTGCATTAGCAGAACCAACGATTGCCGCACGATCTTCAAACGCTGTGCCCACTGCTGGGATACTTGTCGTAACACCAGTAATGTCCATGTTGATAACGCCTTCGCCAGCAACATTGTTAATCACAACAGCACCGATACCACCTGAGTTACCACAGTTGTTGATTTTGTCTGCGAAAGAGATGTTACCACGGTCAATCACACAGACTTTACCGCTAGCGCCTGCGTCAGTTGCTTCAGCTGTACCCATGAAATAAGTTGCACCAGATACTGCGCCTGTGTTGTCAGTTGCCGCTGCTGCTACACCAACACCGTCAACAGTCAAACTTGCAATTGTCGCGCCGCCTGCTGGGTAAGTCGATAGTGTGTTAACACCACCCGCTGTTACTTCTACGCCATAACCGTCATGCGTTTCAGTTGTCGCGTTCTTACCACGACCAGAAGTCATTGTGTTTGATGGGAATTGCGAGAAGTCTGCAATGTTGTTGTTGCCGTCGTTAGCACCAATCATCATCACTGATTTGTAGCCTGCTGGGTATGAACGAACGCTGTTGCCGTCGTTACCCGCTGCTGCCAATACTAGACCACCGTTAGCAGTGAACGTATCGAACGCTGATTCTTCAACGCTGTTCGCTCCGCCGCCACCTAATGACATAGTAATGATGTTTGCGCCAGCTTGAGTACAAAGGTTAGCAGCTTGTGCTAGATCCGATGAATAACCCCAACCTGCAGCGTTGAATACTTTAATGATGTGCATTGGAACGCCAGGAGCCATACCAACAACACCGATACCGTTGTCAGCTGCGCCGACTGTACCAGCTACGTGAGTACCGTGTGGGCCACCGTCACGGAACCAGTCGCCTGTTCCTGAGTCGTTGTCACCGGTGATAACAGACCAATCGAAATCGTTGTTCTTGCCACCAGTCTCACCTTGAGCGCCCGCGATACCAGAATCGATAACACAAACTTTTTGACCGCCCTGAAGCACTAACTGATCCGCTTGTGATTGGTACACAGCATAAGGAGTTAATTGCTGAGCAGTTGGGTCACCTGCGTCATCATTGTAGATAGCCATTGGGAAACGCTTCAGATCTTTTTCCATCTTTTTGAAGCCTTTCTGACCACGGATAGAGCTTTTCCCCTTCTCATCTAAATCTACGGCAAACCAGTTTTTGCCTTGAGCCAATACTTTTTGGCCTTTTTTCAATCCTTGACCATTATCACTATGCGTTACGATTACACGCTCTGCGTGTGCCGCTGTGCCAAGCGCTAAGATAGTCGCTGCACAAGCCATTTTAATTTTAAAATTCATCTCTACCCCTTTGGTATCACTTTAAACAGTATTTCTTTAAACAATAAAAAAGCTCCATCACTATGGGGTGAGGTTTTAACTGTCCATAGTCGATGAAGCTCGTGAATGGATTAAACCAGTTTAGTTAATCTAATGTCAAACAGTATTTTTTCTAATGCTTTAATTTTCGTCAGATTGATACAAAGCGTTACAAAGCATATGTATCTAAGATGCGAGATAAAGCGGTAAGCTATTGTTTTTGTTGGTTTTACCCCACAAAAAAAGGCCGCCGAAGCGACCTTTTTTAGATGCTAATCAAGAGGTCTGATTAGTTTGAGCTACCCGTTAATGTTACTCCTGAGTAAGCACGGTAGCCACGTAACATGATGTGGTAAGTGCCTGCTTGAGCATTTAACGTACAGGTCTCATTGTTACCGTTTCTGTACGGACGGCAATCATAAGTACTTGTTGTTGGCTGGCTGCCATAACGAACGTATAAGTCAGCATCACCAGAACCGCCAGAGATTGAAACACTTACTGAGCTGCGGCCTGCTGGTACTTCTAATGTGAAGTACTGACTGCTGCCCTGAGCACCCGACAAGTTAGACTGGTTAATTGTGTCATTTACTGGCTCACTACCAGCGTCAGTGTAATCTCCAACTAATGTTGTATCAGCATATGAGCTGTAACCACGGATCATAACGTGATAGGTGCCTGCTTGTGGAGAAGCGAACGAACAGTTCTCAGAGTTACCACTCTTATAAGGGCGGCAATCGTAAGTACTAGTCGTTGGCTCTGAACCAAAGCGTACATACATGTCAGCATCACCAGAACCACCTGCCATGTCGAACGATAGGTCAGTTGCGCCTGCTGGTACTTCTAGTGTGTAGAACACTTCAGAACCTTGTGCACCGCTAATACCCGTAACCGTTACACCTTTAGTTAACTCGTTACCACTTGGTGGTGGAGGTGGGTTACCGCCGCCACAGACTGAATCAAGCTCAGCAATCGCTGCTTGTGTCTGGACTAAACCATAACCAGTACGGTCATCACGTCCCGCTACATCAAGGTCAATCGCTGTATCTTTAAGTGCTTGGCGAACTTGAGCCGCTGTACAGGTTGGATGGTGGCTCCATGCTAGTGCCGCAACACCTGCAACGTGTGGCGTCGCCATTGACGTACCGTTGTAGTAAGACCAATCCTGACCACCTTCTTTCGCCATAGTCACGTTTTGACCCGCTTTGTTCGCAAGCTCTAGACCTGTCGCACGATCCACAGAGACCACTGGCGTCGTGCCAATTTTGCTGTTGAAGTCAATAAGGAAAGGATGCTGCAAACCTGGACGGTCAGCATTACTGTAAACCACAACACCTTCAGCGCCTGCGTCCATACACGCATCGACACCACGGTATTCAGGATAGTTATTTTCCGTAGAGCTTGTGTTGTCGCCTTGGTTTTCACCACGCTCAACTAGACAAACTTTACCGGTCATGCTTGGGCAGTTATAAGTCGTGCCTGAAGTCGTACAAACCCCTAGCGTGCCTGACGCAGAACCAACGTTAGCAGCGTTGTCGAAGCTTAGGCTGCTGTTGTAGAAGTTTTGTGGCACAACACCGTTTGCAAAATAATCAACACCGCCAACTTCTAGTTGACCTAGGAAGCCGTCACCGATACCAACCGTCGAAAGAATTGCTTCACCCGGACCGGCTACTTCAACTTGGTTCGTGAACTGCGAGAAATTCGCGTGCTTGTTGCCAGAATCAACCGCTGCAACCGATACTACGGCATCATACGACGCTGGGTAGGAGTGGCTAGAATCACCATCGTTACCTGCTGCTGCGATATTCAATACGCCATTATCAAAATGGTTTTGGAATGCGTTACGCTCTGTCGTAGAAGAACCCGCACCACCTAAACTCATGTTAACCACGTTAGCACCGCTGTTCACACACTCGTCAACCGCAGAGATTAACGACGATGAGTAACCCCAACCTGATTCGTTAAAGACTTTGATCACGTGGATATTAACGTTAGCATTTGGCATCACACCAACAACACCAGAGTTGTTCGTTACTGCTGCAATCGTACCCGCTACGTGAGTACCGTGCGATCCGCCTGGCTCGAACCAGTTACCGGTACCAGAATCGTTAGTACCTGAATGGTTGTTGCTTGATAAATCTGAGTTGTTGATATCGTAACCAGAGTCAATGATACACACTGTACGGTTACCGGCGTTGCTGTCAGAGACAACATCCGCTTGGACACGAGAAATACCCCATGGCTCTACTTCAGTCGTATCAAGATTTGTCGCGTACAACTTACGCTTAAAATCCGGTTCCACATATTCAACATTAGGATTGTTTCGAAGTGCTTCTAGTGCATTTGCAGAAACTTCGATAGCGAACGCATTGTGTTGCTTTAGGCTCACTTTCATCTGGCCGCCAGCTTTCATAGCCATTGCTTTGGCTTGCTTGCCGTGACCAGGTTTGAATTTGACGATAACGCGCTGATTTTCTTTATCAGCCGTAGGCGCTGCGATTGTGGTCTTACCCATTGCGCCTGAGGCATGAGCACTAACGCCCATGGCTAACATTGTGGCTGTGCAAGCCAATTTTAATTTAAAACTCATTAAACCTACCCCTATAAGTATGTGTCTTAATGTAGTGGGATTTTCTTCATAAAGTTTTTCTTTATAAACAAAAAAGCCTTGTTTTTCCCAGAGAGAGTACTTTGACTCTTCCCTAGTCAACAAGGCTGGCACTGATTAAAGCAGTTAATGAATCCACAGATCAAGGATAAGTTTTTATATTTTACAAATTTGCTACCAAGCGTTACAAGACAAATATACCTCAGATTATCTCATTATAAATCAATTACTTATGAAGAAGGCTCTAATTTAGCATATGCTAACATTAGTTTTTTTAACCCATCTTTTTCAAAATTCACCTGCACAGAAGCCTGCGGCCCCTCTCCCTCATAATTAATAATGATGCCCTTCCCGAATTTAGGGTGCTGGACCAATTGACCCAAGTGAAATCCTTCAGGCCCTTTGCGCTTAATCGGTGATTGCTTTTGAAAAACAGGACGTTGTACTTGAGTATTCAAGCGAACCTCCGTCATCAACTCAGCAGGGATTTCATTAATAAAGCGCGATACCGAAGGATAAGTCTCGCGACCCCACATTCGACGCTTTTCAGCATACGTCAGATATAGCTGCTTCATCGCACGCGTAACACCAACGTAGGCCAAACGCCGTTCTTCTTCCAGGCCGCCCGGTTCATCCAACGACATCTGGTGCGGGAACAGCTTTTCCTCCATGCCAGCAATAAAGACCAACGGAAACTCTAAGCCTTTGGCCGAGTGTAAGGTCATCATCTGTACCGACTCTTGATATTCATCCGCTTGGGTATCACCTGCCTCCAGCGAAGCATGCGCGATAAACGCCATTAATGGCGTCATGTCCGGCGTTTCCTCGGGAATCATTTCATCCGGATCAAACTCACGAGTTGCGTTGACCAGTTCCTGCAAGTTTTCCTTTCGCGCCTGCGCCTTTTCGCCCTTCTCTTTACTGACTTTGTCCATCAGACCCGAGTGCTCGATCACCACCTCGGTCTGTTCCCACAAGTCGACTTCCTGCGTGCTCGAATCCAGCTCGTTAATGAGGTGCAGAAAACCTGCCATGGCGGTGCGTGCCCGTGGTGGCAACAATTGATCGACCACCATTTTATTGGCCGCCTGCCATAAAGAGGATTCATCCTCACGAGCTTGTGCACGAATTAAGTCGACCGACTTTTCGCCCAAACCTCGGGCTGGCGTGTTAACCACTCGTTCGAATGATGCATCATCATCACGGTTCGTCATTAAGCGTAAATAGGCCATGGTATCTTTAATTTCCGCACGCTCGAAAAATCGTAAGCCGCCATAAATACGGTAAGGAATATTTCGGTTGAGCATCGCATCTTCTAGGATCCGCGATTGCGCATTACTGCGATACAGGATCGCAATATCGTTATAACTATTCCCCTGCTCTACCCAATCATCAATTCGAGCGGCGATAAAGCGCGCTTCTTCTTGTTCATTAAAAGCTGAGTAAACGGTAATGGGTTCGCCCTCATTGCCCTCAGTCCATAAACTTTTTCCCATGCGGTCGCTGTTATAGGAAATAACCGCATTCGCGGCTTTCAAAATAGTACTGGTCGAACGGTAGTTTTGCTCAAGACGTGAAATTTTGCAGTCCGGGAAATCATTCTCAAATTGCTGAATGTTTTCAATTTTGGCGCCACGCCAGCCATAGATCGACTGATCATCGTCGCCAACAATAGTGATTCGGTTATTGTCGTGGCATAACAAACGGATCCAAGCGTATTGAATGGCGTTGGTGTCTTGAAACTCATCCACCAGAATATGCTGAAAACGCTCTTGGTAGTGCTTTAATAAATGTGGGTTGTTAGCCCAAAGCTCATAGGCACGCAGTAACAATTCATTAAAATCGACCAAGCCTGCCGTTTTACACGCTTCTTCGTAGGCGTAATACACTTTGACCATGGTGCTGACGAAGAAATCGCCATGATGCTGGATATTGCCCGGACGCAAACCATCGTCTTTTTTGGCATTAATAAACCACTGCGCTTGTTTTGGTGGCCACTCGTTGTCGTCGAGGTTCAACTCTTTCATCACACGCTTGATCACGCGCAGCTGATCCTGAGCGTCTAAAATCTGAAAACCTTCCGGCAGACCCGCATCCCGATAATGCGCCCGCAATAAGCGGTGGGCAATGCTATGGAAAGTGCCGACCCACATACCTCGCGCCGGCATTGCGAGCATATCTTCGACCCGCCCAAGCATCTCCTTCGCCGCTTTGTTGGTGAAAGTCACCGCTAAAATCGAGTGTGCCGATACTTGCTCTACTTTGACCAACCAAGCAATGCGGTGTACCAATACGCGAGTTTTACCCGAGCCAGCGCCCGCCAACACCAATAATGCCTTATTGGGCGCGGTCACGGCTTCGGTTTGTGCGTCATTTAACGATTCGATTATGCTTGAGGCATCCATATAGGCTATGCTTGGTCTAATTGTAAATTGATGGGCTATTGTATGAAAAAAGCGACACTATTATTACCCTTTTTCTTATCCTTTTTATTGGCTCCGCTCCTTTTGTCAGGCTGCGGTTCAATGTTAGTGCCATCCGACGAAGAAAAATTGATGCAAGATGCCTATTCTTTACAACGGGTTAGCGTCCTCCAGCATGCCATCAATGATCCCATCGTCGGCTACAAAGCAGGCTTAACCAGCGAAAAAGGGCAAGAGGCTTTTAATGTTGGCGAGCCATTAGTCGGCGCTTTATTCAGAAGTGGCTTTAGTCGCAACCGAGGCGCGTATATTTTAGGTAACTACCACGACTTACGCCTTGAAGTAGAGCTGGGCTATATCTTGAAACGCCCGATCACTCAACCTGTTGAAGCTGACCAATTATCACACTACATCAAAGCCATCGTCCCGATCGTTGAGCTACCTAACCTGCGTTTTGCCCGCAAAGACGAAATGACGGCAGCAACCCTCATCACCAGTAACGTCGGCTCCAACCATTTTATTATGGGCAACACCATGGCTTATGAGCCAGATACAGTGAATCAACTGACCACCTCATTGAGTAAAAACGGCACGATCATCATGCACGGGAAAGCGACTGATGCCATGGGCGATCAACAAGAGGCTCTGGTATGGATGATCAATAAATTACTGGCCATTGGTTACCCGCTCAACCAAGATAACTTGCTGATCACGGGCGCTCTTGGCACAATGTTGCCGGCAGAGAAAGGCCAGTACGAAGCACGTTTCCGCACAGACGCCATGGAAGAGCACGAAACGTACATCATCGCTTTTTCTATTCGCTAATAGACACATTTCAGATTCAGGAGTATTCATGCGCGCCGTATTTCTAGATGCAGACACACTGGGTAACTGGCAAGGCAAATCCAGTCAGCCAGTAGCAGACCTAACACCACTCGCGGAGTGTTTTGACGATTTTGACGTCTATGGCCTGACTAAACCCGAAGAAGTCATCGAACGCTGCAAAGATGCTGACGTTGTTATCACCAATAAAGTCGTGCTAGGTCGTGACACGCTACAGCAGTTACCAAAGCTTAAAGCGATCCAGTTAGCGGCTACCGGCATGAATAATATTGACCTAGAGGCGGCGAAAGAACACAACATCGAATGCTTTAATGTTGCCGATTACTCCACCTTTGCGGTAGCCCAACTGACGCTACAGTTTATGCTCAACTTCGCGACGCGAGCGTGTGAACATTACCAACTCACCGCGCAAGGTGCTTGGCAAAAAAGTCGCATGTTCACCCTGACCGACTTCCCGATTATGGAGCTTGAAGGAAAAACCTTAGCGCTGATTGGATACGGCAACATTGGACAAAAAGTTGAGGAGCTGGCCAAAGCGTTTGGCATGAAGGTTTTGGTCGCCAATATTCCGGGACGCCCGATGCGCGACAATCAAACCACGTTAGAAGAAGCGATACCGCAAGCAGATTTCGTCTCATTGCACTGCCCATTAACGGACGAAACGCAGGAACTTCTGAACGCAGATTTCTTTCAGATGATGAAGAACACCGCTTATGTTATCAATACCGCCCGCGGGCCGATCATTAATGAAGCAGACTTAGCCGTGGCGCTTAAAAATCGTGCCATTGCTGGAGCGGGGCTGGATGTATTATCCGTCGAGCCGCCAACACCTGACAACCCTCTACTGGCTGCTGATGTTCCCAATCTTTCAATCACACCGCATATCGCCTGGGCCAGCCACGAAGCCAAGCAGCGCTTAATTGAAGGCATGGCGAAGAATATCAAAAGCCTGTCATAAGCCAGTAGGTTTTATTCCTATACAAAAAAACGGAGCCCGAAGGCTCCGTAAAAAAGTTAAGGGGTAGGATAACTTTTTAGGGGTTCTACATTTTAGGCCGTGCCTTATTGGACATGCTCACAACGTCCCATTTCTGCGCCAGCTTTTACTTTATTGACAAAGCCGCGAGGGAAACCTGTTTGAATGGATTGACCATTGTCACAAACATAAGCATGATCCATATCAACAAACCAAGTTATTTGTGCACCGGCAAGTCCACCCATCATTTTATTTCCGTTCGCATCAATCGCATACGGGTTGTCCATACCATAAACGGCTTCCACCACACCTTGCGAGGCTAGGAAATTATTCAGGGTAATCCAGCCAAGGCCTTCTAGGTACATCGCACCATGGAAGCCCGTACGGAAGTTGCCTGCACGACCAATCATAACGCTACCATCGTCTGACATATCAGTAACGATCATCGGAGGTATACCCAGCTGCTGTTGCACAAAATCTGCTGGATACTGTTGACACAAATCACCGCCGAAGAACGAAGGTGCGGCAATGTCTTCACAGTATTCTAAGCCACCTATGTTGGTAAATGACTCAGCTGAGTTTGATGGGTTCCACAGAATCACGCCATCACGAATTGTCGTTAAAGCAGTCATTGTGCCATCATAATTTGTACCATAAGCTTCCGTCGCTCCAACCATTTGATTCAAGTTATAAGCCTGACCTTGATACCAACCTACAGCTTTACTGCCTCCGGCGTTACCAACAATCACTTCGCCATTGCCTGAAATAGCATGTGCACGGATCCAAGTATTATTCAAGCCCAGTCCATCAGTTGGCAATTCCGTCATACCTTCTTTCTCGTTCCAGACAAAAGGCACAACTTCTTTCGCAAAGTATTCCTGACATGAGCCATTACCGTTTTTATCCACATAGGCCGTTCCGACAACCGTTTTAGCAGAGTCATCCATCGCCCATGGCGTTGCCGCGTTAATCCCAGTCTGGCTTTGGCCACCACAGGTGTTACCGTTAAGATCACCAAGCAAGGTTAGACCTTTGCCATAGTGATAAATCGCAGGCTCACCGATTCCATTTTGATCCAAGTCAACGCCACCCACTAAGAAGTTCTGGCCATTTCGATCAATATCGGCGCTAGTGGTGCCCCACTCGCTTGGGAATACAGAGAAGCCTTTAACCACATCCCACAAGAAAGCCGTAGGGCCAACATTACCCGCAGCGCGACGACCATTTTTCGACATGTCGGTTAAGAAGCCATTTACGATAGGCGTAAACTGCACACCATCGGTGTAACCATTAAAAATAATATTCGCCTCTTTTTCGACACCTGCTTCGGCTACAATCGCTGTCGATAAGCACGCATTATCATCTGCTGGCGAATGAGTTTCACCGTCATTCCAGTACTCAGCTTCCGACACTAATGCCGTGCGTGCTGTTGGATAACCACCTGAATTGATTTGCTCAATGTAAACAACGTACTGCTCACCTGGTGTTAAGTTACGAATAGTATAACGACCGTCTGGGCCAACTTTACCTTGAGTAGCGCTACCAGACATGTCCGATACAGCATCACCCAATGGGTTATTCACATTACGTGCGATGACGTTGATTCCGCTGTACTCCGTATCGCCGTCTTTAAGCTTTAACGTTCCCGTAATCGTACCTGTCGAAGACGCGTACTCTGGCGTTGGATAAATATTCGAGATCGCCGCGATATCATCAGGCATATCAACAGTGCTTTGAGCACGACCTGCGACACCTCGGTGATTGATGAATGGGAACATGGTTTCGATGTTATTCGGATCCATAGTCTCGCCGACTGACGATGGATAAGCATAATGGTATACCGGATCAACACAGCCTTTCACGCCTGGATATTTTGGTGCAAATAAATAACTTTGATAAGCCATTTGGCCGTTCACTTGTGAGTGTGACAGGTTAATGGCATGACCAAATTCATGCGTAAATACACCAGCAACTTGCTCTCCATTTGGATCGTTCACATCCACGTTCCAACCATTCATCAAAGCTGTTGCTTCAACAATTTCGCCTTTATCATTGGCAAACTCTGGAAACGCGATGCCCAACACTGCTGAACGTGGCACACCAAACATATCTTCCAAAATTGAACCATCAGTGTCGTAGATAACCCAAAAGCCGTAACCGTTCTCGGTGTAATACACTGAGTCCGCATTGTCCGCCGTAATATCAGCAATACCGATTTGCTCTTCAATGGTTCCTGCAATTTGAGCGTTAAATGTTGAGGTAGGAACATTGTTCCACTGATCAAACGCAAACTGCGTGATTTCATTGGCACGCTCAATCGTAATAAAAGGAGTAACGCCATCAAAATCAAAAGTAAAAGCTTCACCACCATCGGTATACACTGGGATTGGGCCATTACTCGTATTCCACTTCAGTGGTTGCGGAGTTTCATCGTCAGTTGTGTACAATGGTCCCGCAGCAAGTGCCGTTCCACCCATCGTTGCTAGGGCGACAGCAGCAGATAATTTCAATAATTTCATTACTTCATCTCCCCATTTTCAATCCAACCTTCAGATACTGCACGGTTCACTAAATTCATGAATGTACCGGCATCAACCGCACCTTCTAACGTCAACATATTTGATTCTTCGCTTGTAAGAAGCGCTTGATCGACATTAACGCCATCAAATAATCCGATGTTGTTAAATTGATTAGAGAGCTTGCCGTTAACCATTGCCAGTTTACCTTGAGCTAGACCGACTGTTGTCTGGAAACCTGTTTTCGATGCTGGCTTATAAAGAAACGCGACTACCGTTTCATCTTTATGCCAACGAGGGAAACCCTCAGGGGCAACGGCCAGTAGTTTTTTACCGTTGTCCATTTCACGTGGCTTGAGTAAGCCAAACTGACGAAAAGTATAGTCACTATCTTTTTTGACTTTCCCTTTCGCGCTATCCGCAACTGAAATAGTAACCTCAGTATAAGGAATACCTTTCTCAGAAATACCATCACTGACTGCTGTTACTGTGCCGTGAATGATGCTGTTAGATTGGTCGATTAATTGCGTCAGGTTTTGTTTTCTAAGCTGAGTGGCATCAACGCTGAATGCACTTAGCAAACCTAACACAATGACGACTTTAGCAAGCATAACCATGCTACTAAGTACTGTGCTTTGTAATTGTTTCATTGACTAACCTCCGTGGGTCTCTCGTGATATGTTTTTTATGAACACATATCACCATAGAGCAGGAGGCTTTCTGAAAATATAGGGGAATCCCTGATTTATTAGAAAATGGGGGATTCCCTTAGAACTCGGATTAGTTAGACTTGTGGTTAACTTTCGTTTTCGATTAGTCCAATACGAATCGCAAAACGCACCAGTCCGGGGACATCGTGAATGCCCAGGCGATCCATCAACTGGGCGCGATGACTTTCAACAGTTTTGACGCTGACAAATAATTTATCAGCAATGTCACGGGTAGCATTTCCTTCAGCGATTAATTGCAAAATCTGACGCTGTCTTGGCGTTAAAATATCGAGTTCTTGGTGCATGCCGCGTTTCTCTTTCGTAAACCGCTTTACCACTTCAGCATCCACATCCTGACTTAAATATTGCTCGCCATTCATCACGGCTTTTATTGCCGTAGCCAACTCCGCAAAAGCTGAGTCTTTAATTAAATAACCATCCGCTCCCGCTTTCCAGGCACGGGCTACATACTCTGGCCCAGCGTGCATCGATAACATTAACACTTTAATGGCTGAATTCTGTTGCTTTATGCGCTGCGCCACTTCTAACCCATTAAGCCCAGGCAGCGTAATATCCAATACGACCAAGGTAGGTGACTCTTGTCGCGCTAAGTTCACCGCATCCAGTCCGTCACCAGTTTCAAAAATTTCACCCACTTCCGGCATTGCTTTGATCAAGGTCTTGATACCCTCTCGTACCAAGGTGTGATCATCTGCCAGAATCAATTTATGTATATGCTTCATCGCGGAATTCTCGCTTCTATAGTGCTACCTTTTCCAGGCTCAGAATATAATTTTATATCGCCGTTAACACCCTTAACTCTTTCCATCATGCCTAATAAGCCTAAATGCTCGCCATGCTTAATCCGTTCATTGACAGCATTAATGTC
Source organism: Kangiella marina (assembly GCF_039541235.1). Lineage (NCBI taxonomy): Bacteria > Pseudomonadati > Pseudomonadota > Gammaproteobacteria > Kangiellales > Kangiellaceae > Kangiella > Kangiella marina. The sequence continues at coordinate 1,310,713 of NZ_BAABFV010000001.1, forward strand.
ATACCCATTTCCATCATCAACAATCCGAATACACATCGCTTCATCCTCTACCGACAGACTGATGGTAATCTTTGAGGCATTGGCATGCCGTAACACATTGCTAATAGCTTCTTGTATCACTCTAAAAACAACAACCCTAATATCGTGGGAGTTACCCGAAACGCCCTTGCTAGCCTTAAGCTCAACCACTAAGCCAGTCCGCTCCTCAATAACTTCTAGATAGTACTCTAATGCTGGTACTAGCCCTGCTTCATCCAACAAAGGCGGTCTTAGAGAAAGCGATACATTTCGTACTTGCTCAATCATCCCATCGACCATGCTTATGCTGCGATCCAAACGTTCCTTGATTAAGGCTTCATCATCAAGCGCTCCGATAACCTGTAAATTAATTTTGGTCGCCGTTAGTGTCTGCCCCAGCTCATCATGTAACTCCCGGGAGATATGCTGACGCTCCTCTTCCTTTGCCGTTTCCAATCGATTGGTCAAGTTGCGTAAGCCTTTAAACGCAATCATCAACTCAGCTTCTTTTTCACGAATATCTTGTAACGCCTTTTCCTTTTGCCGTTGCAACGCCATCAACTCTTTATTTCGAGCCTTTAATTTACTGAGTCGCAAACGGTGCAAACTGATAATCAGTGTTGCCAGAATGATTAAGACCAATAGCTTAAACCAATTTTCCATCCAAAATGGTGGTACCACTTCTATATCGATGGATTCTGTCTCGCCCCACACACCAAACACATCCTGTCCACGGATAGCCAGTTGATAGTTATCCGGAGCAAGGTTATAAAAAGTCACTTCGCGTCGCCCACCTAAATCTATCCAAGGTTCTTCTTCACTCATACGATACTGATATCGGTGCGGCTTTTCTGAATAATCTAGCACTGCAAACTCGACTGAAAATACATCCCCGTAATCCATCGTGTGATACTGGGCTACCTGATTCAATTGCTTTTCTTTTGAAACAGTACGTAATTTTTCAATCCCGGTAATCTTTACTGTTGGTTCCGGCGCAGTGATGAAAGGCGTTGCTTTTGGAATCACTAAGACTCCGCCAATCCCTCCAAAGTACAAATTCTTTTCATCCTCTGAAGTCGTTGTTCTATTAAAGTGTGTTATTAACAGACCAGATTCTGCTTTGTAATTTCTGATATTCCCATTTTTTGGATTTAACTGACTTATCCCTTCTCTGCTGGCCAGCCACAATACTCCGTTATCATCCTGCTGGATGCTGGTGACGACATTGGTTGACAAACCATCCGCCTCTCCCCAAGCTCTAAACTGAATCGTACTTTGATCGACCAGCTGATACACACCTGCACCATTGGTCGCGACCCAAACTTCACCGTTATGCGTTTGATGCACATGGGTTATATTGTCGCTTAACAAACCATGCCTAGATTGATTATGCATACCTAATCGCTGGCAACTCCAAGGCGTGATTCTGCACCGGTTGAGCCCTGACGATCGCGTACCCACCCAAAGTGTATTATCATCGCTTTGAAGTATCGTTGTTATGTAGTAGCCGCTGAGAGAGCTTGGATCGTTAGCCTTATTTTTAAAAGATTTAAATTCATCATCTTCATGATTTTTCCAGTACAAACCGTCGGTGCCGGTACCCACCCAGACGCCTTCATTGGTTGCGACTAAACTGTTGATGTATCCGTTGCCAATCGACTTTTCATCATCAATAGAGTGCTGATAATATGTTCCTTGGCCATCTTTTATCTGCCATAAACCGGTAGAAGTTCCCGCATATGTCCAATCACCATATTGCGTGATTGCCAAGACCCCCTCAGTTTTAAAGAGTTCGTTAGTTGCTAACTGCTCGGAAACGGCTCCCGTGTTGACATCAAGTCGCTGCGCTCCGCCACCGAAGGTTCCGACTAGCTGCTCAGTATTATCTTGATACAGTGCTGTCACATTGCGATTATCTAATCTATAACCATCACCGCCATTGCCTAGTACTCTAAAAGGGAGCTGCCCGAGGCGTGCCACATAAACTCCACCACCCCAAGTTCCTACGAATAGTTTTTTGTTGTAATAGTGCAAGGCTAATACGGGTAATGCAGGTAACTGGCCAGCACTGCCGAGTGGGTTTGAATTAAAGGGTTCGTAGCGATTATTCGCTTTATCGTAACGCAATATTCCTCGTTCAATGGTTCCAACCAACAGCTGGTTGTCATCCGTTGTCGCCAGTGTTACCACTCCCGGACGAATCTCACCGGCCTCAATGTCTACGGTTTGTACTTCTCGGGTTTGAGGGTTGTACTGAATAAGGCCCCGGCGTGTTCCTAAATAAAACCCGCCATTAGCTGCCTCTTTTATCGCAAAGACCTCATCATGAAAACTATCACCGGTTATCTCGCTAATCCTGTGACGAATAAACCGGTCTTCACCTTTCACTTTTTTGTTTATGCCACCTCCGACGGTGGTCACCCATAAGTCATCGTTATCATCAATATAGAGGTTATAGATATAATCATGGCTGATGCTGTTTGGGTTATCTTTTTCGAAGTAATACCGTTTAAAAGTATTTGTAGCGCTGTCTAGGTAATTTAAACCAATATCGGTACCAACCCAGTAATTGCCCTCTGCGGTTTCGATGATGTCGTAAACGCTGTCATTACTGATGGTTGTGTGATCGCTGGCATCGTGCCGGTAACGGGTGAATTTTTTAGAGCTGGGATCGTATCGATTTAAACCCGCGGTATTGGTGGATACCCAAATGTTTCCTTCGCTATCTTCATAAAGATTCCGGATATCCGTATCACTGATGGTTTTTTCGTTATTAATCTCGGGCTTGAAGTGAGTTGCGGTATAGCCATCATAGCGAAACAAACCTTCTCTGGAACCAACCCACAAAAACCCTTGTCTATCCACGGTCAAACTCGAGACCACTTCAGCCTCAAGCCCTCGTCCCTGTCCTAAAGGCTGATATACAATCTCTGCATGCAGTAGATTAAAGCCTACTTGAGCTAAGGTTAAGGCAACACATATTATAGATTTGATGATATTGATAGACGTTTCTCGATAAAGGCCTTTATTTGAATATAAGTGAAGTGGTTCATAAAGGTCAATCTAAGAAGTTTTTGAATGCCTCTATCTGGCGATAGTCAATGTGTAAATGTTGGCAGTCAGCGTTGATACTACTTTGGATATCTGTTGCATGACTATCACCAATATGAAGCAACTCTTGTGGCGTGATGTTTTTTAACTCACACACTTTATGCAGCATGTCTGCTGATGGCTTAGCGCGTCCATCAATACCCGCAATAAAATGCTTTTCAAAATAGTCCATCAACCCTAACCAGTATAAATTAGAATTGCCATTACTCACCGCGAATAGGCTGTAACGCTGCTTCAGTGTTTCTAAGAGCTGATAAGTCATCGCTGGGATTTGGATCTGATTGCGCCAATAGTAAAACACGCCAAACGCCTGGTTAACTAAGTTTAAGTCACCAGCGGTTTCTAATAACATATGTTCAATGACAGCTTTACGTAAGGTCGTCATATTCTCAAAATGTGGTACATCTTGAGCGATTAATTGTTCTGATACTCGGTGCATTGCTTCTTTAGAATAATGCTCTGAAAATACGGTATGGTTTCGACATAAAAAATCATACAACTCAGACTCACACTTTTCTATAACGCCTGAGTTATCCCACAAGGTATCATCGAGATCAAAGCTGACCACTTTAACTTTTGCCCAATCTATGGCTCTTAATTGTTCTTGAATGTCTTGCACAATTTTAATCTTTTTTCTTTTTCGCTCTTGGGTGGGCCGCGTCATAGGTTTTCGCGAGATGTTGAAAATCTAAGTGGGTATAGATTTGCGTCGTCGCGATACTGGCGTGACCGAGTAACTCTTGTACAGCACGCAAGTCACTCGACGACTCTAAAACATGAGTGGCACAAGAGTGGCGCAATTTGTGAGGATGCAAGACATCGGTTAAACCTTGACGCTTGCCCCAATAATTTAAACGCTGTTGAATAGCTCGGTTGCCTAAACGCTGGCCTCGGCTACTCAAAAATAACGCTTTCTCCTTGTGGTCTTTTAAAAATACCACACGGCTTTTGATCCATTTTTTTAATAATTTAGAAGCAGCATTGCCGAACGGCACTTCACGAATTTTTCGACCTTTACCTAACACTCGAAGCGTTTGGTCGCTGAAACTAATTGAATCTAGATCCATAGACGACAATTCTGTCAAACGAATTCCCGCTGAATATAACAGTTCGATCATTGCTTTATCACGGATTTCTATCGGCTCTTTTTCAGGCAGACTATCAATAAAATGATTGAGACTATCAACGTCAATATTTTTCGGAAGGCGCTTCGCTTTTTTCGGGCCTCGTAAACCTATCGCTGGGTTCGTTTTTATTGTTTTTTGCGCGACCAAGTAATCCAAAAAACCACGCAGCGAAGATAGCTTTAATCCTATGGTCGCAGCAGAAGCTCCGTTTCGATGATGATGCGCCATCCACAGTCGAATATCTTGACTGGAGACGGTCTGCCAATCAGAAACTCTTTCTTGGATATAGTTCGTGAAGTCTAAAATCTGGCGCTGGTAATTCGAAACCGTATGCTCCGAGTATTGCTTCTGATGCAATAGTCGGTCGCAATACTCTTTCACCACTTTTTTCATGGGGGTTATGCTTAGCCTACTTGGTTAAGCAGGCTTCCGCTACATCTCCAATGAAGCGCAAGAACAAGGTCCCCATATCCGCCGTGAACAACTCGACGTTATGGCTACCTAACGCAATAATCCCGACTTCTGCACCCTCGCCTAGAGGAATCAGCGCATAAGACTCTAGCGGTTTATCGCTTTCAAAAAGTTGTGCGATGCTTTCGGTGACTCGCCCACAGACTGGGTCGTCTTGAATAAATTGTTGGTCGGTAAATTTTCTCAGTGTATCAATATCTGAGGCCTGTACTTTTTCCAGGTTGTCTTTATTGTTGCAAAGCCAGACTTGGCAGTCATCAATATCAAAATAATCGTGCATTTGTTCGATCAAAATATCGATAACCTGCTGCTTGCTTTCTGCTCGAATCACATTGACCGCCAGCTCCGAACACTTGACTAAAAGCTCACTGTTCACATGAGCATTGTCCATCATTTCGTTTAGGCGACTTTGCATGGTTTCTGTTCGTTGTCGCAAATTCAAAATTTGACGCTCAACTAAAGATACCGAACCATAAACCCGGTGGTTAATTTTCAATTCTTCCAAGAGCTGCGGATGGCGCTCAAAAAACTCCGGATTTTTTTCCAAGTAATTTGCAATCTTTCCTTCCACTCGTATTAAGTCTTCAGCAGCTTTGCCCATCTTTCTCTCTCATTCACTTCTTAACGACATTCATTGTTAAAAACAATGCCTGGATTAAACATCAATTTGACCTTCAAAAACCACCTTAGCTGGGCCGGTCATATACACTTGATGCCCTTTACCTGCCCATCGGATCCATAAACTTCCACCCGGCAATGTCACTTTTACTTTTTCATCAAGTAGATTTTGCAAGCGACCAGCAACCACTGCAGCACACGCGCCGGTACCACAAGCCAACGTCTCGCCGACTCCACGTTCGAACACCCTTAGTTTGATTTCATTCGTTTGAACCACTTGCATAAATCCCACGTTTGCTTGCGCTGGGAAATAACTGTGATTACTGAGAATAGGCCCGACTTTTTCCACCGGTGCCACATCCACATCTTCGACCTGTAACACACAATGTGGGTTTCCCATCGATACTGCGCCTACTTTATAACGAATGCCCTCAGCGTCGATCATATAGCTATCCGCTTGCTCAGCAAAACGTAAAGGGACTTTCTCAGGCTCTAGTCGAGGCTTGCCCATATTAATGGTAATCAAACCATTATCTTCGAGCACCGTACTCATGGTCGCCGTATTGGTCGATAACCTCAACTCACGCTTCCAGGTTAATCCTTTTTGACGGACATATTTAGCAACTGCTCGCGCTCCATTGCCACAATGTCCCGCCTCACTGCCGTCCGCATTGAAAATTCTAAAGTGAAAATCTGCTTCGGGATGCTGCGGTGCTTCAATCATCAACAGCTGATCAAAACCAATACCAAAGTTGCGATGCGCTAATTGATTGATCTGACCTTGATTCAAATACACTGGCTGTGAAATCGCATCCACCACCATAAAATCATTACCGATACCTTGCATTTTGGTAAAAGGGACTATCATGGAGCCTCCTTTTGATGCTCGTCTTGATTCACTTCATCAGGTTCAGGTTTTTGATTTTCTGAGCTTTTTTCAGGCTCTTCCTCAGGCATATACAAAGGTCCTTTCTGCCCACAAGCGGCCAAGATCAATACGGTCAAGCTCGCTAATCCCAGCAGCCGTACACGTTTCATCGTCATCATTATCTTTTTTCTCGGAAAATATGTCTTATCTTGCAATAGCTTGGTTTTGACTGCAAGCAAGATTGCAATCAACCTCACATCTGGCACAATATTCAGCCAATTAAGACGCAATAGGTTCATTTTATGAGTACGCTGACTGAATCTGAATTTAACGACAAGATGGATCAGACCATCATTGCCATCGAAGAGGCTTTAGATGAGCTCGACGACTTGGATATCGATTACGAAACCAGTGGCGGCATTTTAACCATCACGCTGGAAAACGGCACTAAAGTTATTATTAACCGTCAGACGCCACTGAAGCAGCTATGGTTAGCCGCCAAAGATGGTGGTTATCATTTAGACTGGAAAGACCAACAGTGGCAGACCGATAAAGAACAAGAGCCGCTTGAAATCTTATTAAACCGAGTCTTAAGTCAGCAGTCAGGCGAAACGGTTGAACTTTCGCTCGACCTATAACCGTATCAATTAAAGATTTTTAGGATATTTATGAGCCAATCACACTCAGAATTATTACCTTGCGTCACAGTAAACCCTTCAGCAGAACACAAAGCTACCGTTATCTGGCTACACGGCCTTGGCGCTGATGGGCATGACTTTGAACCGATTGTTCCTGAGCTTCAACTGCCAGCAGAGCTTGGTGTGAAATTTCTGTTCCCACATGCCCCAGTGATGCCAGTCACCATCAACGGCGGCTATGAAATGCGCGCTTGGTACGATATTCGCGATGCTGACTTAGCTAACCGAGAAGATAAAGAAGGGGTGCGCCAGTCTGCAAACTTGGTCGAAAAGCTTATAGATGCCGAAATTCATGTCGGTATTCCAAGCGATAAGATCGTGTTGGCTGGCTTTTCGCAAGGTGGGGCAATTGCATTACATCTAGCGACTCGTATCAGCCATCAGCTGGCTGGCATTGTTGCCTTATCAACCTACCTCACTATGCCCGAAAGCCTCGTTGATGAGCAGTCCAAAGCGAATAACACAACGCCTATCTTCATGGCTCACGGCTCTCAAGACCCCGTTGTACCAATGCAGCGCGGTCAATACAGTGCCAAAGTACTGCAAGAGAATGGTTTTGACGTTCGCTGGCAAGATTACCCGATGGCCCACGCGGTTTGCTTAGAAGAGATACAAGCTTTGGGGAGCTTCTTAAAAACTATACTTTAAGGGTTTCGGTTTGCCGTGATCATGCCTTATGATCACGGTGCAGCAAACTTGCAGCTGGATTCAACCTCATAACCCAGATAATAATACTCTTGCCAGAACGGCTTTTGCTCGCCAGTCTTATCATCCCATGCATAAAAGTTCATACCTTCTGAAGTAGTACAGTAACTGAATTTATCCGACATCCCATTATCGTTAACATCTAGCCCCTGGGTGATATTTTTTTCAGTTGTTACGACTACAACACCGAGGTTTTCTTCCTTTAGATCCAGGCCACTGACAGATCTTACTTGGTAGAACACATAACCCTCAGCGAGATTAGCTTGCCCTCTATCCCCAATCAAAGGTGCGCAAGACTCTTCCGAAGCTTTGCCTCGGGCGATTACTTCCACATAATTTTGGTCGTTGGTTACTAAAAAGATATGGTTATCTGATTGTAACCCTTCATTAATAGCGACACAGCTACCATGATACCAAGCTAGTTTATATCCACTTTTACCTGCAGAGCGGTCATCCTGACACCCTGTCAAAAGCACCATTACTATAATAATTACGAATCTCAAACTCTATCTCCCGTTATATGACCAATGCGGCGCATCTGACTTAAGCTTTTTAACACCGTATGACTCGCCTAATTTATGCAACATGCTATTACCGTTAACATTTTGCATATATGCGATCGTCATTACTGTTCCGTCTTTTTTCTTAACTTTAAGGTTATTTTTCCAATTAATGGTCATATCAATGGCTTTTCCTTGGATATGATTGCTCGACAATGACGGAGGAAAAACACTCCTAGGTGGAACAGCTAAGCCAAAACCACGAACCATTTCTAATGCTCCAGCTTTGCTTTTAGCCGCATCGCCGTGATCCCAATCAATATCTACCCCAACCATACTTTTTGCATCTTGGGGTTTACACTTTCCTTGTGATATTTTCCATGACCAATGAAATAAGTAAGCTCTTTTGGGACTACGCTTGGTTGTTGATACTGTGACCGTTGCACCTGCATCCTTTAGCGCTTTTATGAATGCATTTATTTTTGGCTGGAATGTTGAATCTAAATCTGAAATTGAATTGCTATTGAGTGCGTTTGAGTTCGCCCAAGTGACCCAATATTTACCACTTTTCGTTGCCATGTGCTTCCCTTCACAAATTTTTTTATTTTATACGTTACATTCCCTTAACACTCAACCTTATATTTATCTTAAATTCATAAATGAGACATAATTCTCGACAAGACCTCACCCCAAACTGGCATAGGTTCCGTTTTGATTTAAGAACCAGCGGCTGAATCTATCTTGTGGTATCGGCTTGGAGATGAAGTATCCCTGAGCCATATCACAGTCGGTTTGTCTTAGGTAATCATAGACTTCCAATGTTTCTACCCCCTCGGCTATGGTCTTGACCCCCATTTTCTGGGCTAGGGTTACCGCAGCATCGACAATATACACGGCGCCTTTATCATGCGGTAGGCGTTTGATGAAAGACTGATCGATTTTAATCAGTGAAGCTGGCAGTCGATGCAAGTATTGCAACGAGGAGTAACCGGTACCAAAGTCATCAATCGAAATTGAGAAATTCGCTTCCGCTAGTTGCATGAGTGTATCTATTGCCTGCTCCATATCCACCACGAGCGCCCCTTCGGTGACTTCCAGCTCAATCCACTTCCCATCCACTTTATATTCTCTTAATAATCTCATTGCTATTTGTGGGAATTGAGGATGAAGCAAGTTTCGAGTGGAGATGTTCACTGAAATGGGGATTTCTACTCCCTGCATACTCCAGACTTTGTGCTGCTTAATCGCTTCTCTTAGTGCGAACTCGGTAATGGTTTGAATTAAGGTGCTTTGTTCAGCTCTAGCGATAAACGAACCCGGCGTCAACAAGCCTCGCCGCGGGTGTTGCCAGCGCAACAATGCTTCTGCGCTACAAATATCTCCAGTTCTCAAGTCGATTTTTGGCTGATAATAAAACAGTAACTGCTCATCATTAATGGCAGTTTGCAATTCTCCTAGTATCGAGATATTTGCTTCTTTTTGCGTTGCCATAGCAGGGTTAAATGCAGTCATGTCAACGGACTTTTCTTGAACTAAAGACAGTGCCGCCTCAGCGCGATGCAAATAAACCTCAGGAGCCTGTTCGACACGATTAAAACTGACATACCCAACACGAGTTTCAATATGTACCGAAATATCGTTATAAGTCACGGCTTCTTTGAGTAACACACTCAAGTTATCTAGAAACCGTTTGTTAGTGATATCGCCTTTGTCTAAAACCATAGCGACTTGCGCTGAATCCGTATGATAAATATCGTCACCACCATTTAGCGCTAGCCGACGGGCCATCTGACGCGTAGCATCATCAATCACGCCAAAGCCGAAAACAGATTTCAGTTCTAAAATATTGTCGATCGCAACAACCGCTAAAATGATCTCATCACCGGTTTTACTTCCTTTTTCCAAACGCTCCATATCCTTAAACAAGGCATGACGATTTGGCAGTTTGGTGGTTGGGTTGTAATTTGATAACCAATGTAAACGCTTGGTATATTTAATAACACAATCACTAGCAAACCCACTTAGCGAACCGATTAAGACAAAAAAGCCCATTCGATATAGCCAATTAGCTGTTTCCTGCATCTCACCACTCACGACGTCAATCGGCATAAAGGGACCAAGTATAATGCCAGCCATTATTGCCATGGCGATACCGCCCTTAGTGCCAAACACTAAGCTCGCGAGTAAAATCGGGATATACATGGAATGTGAATAGACATACTTAATGCCGCCGGTGAAGAACACCAGCAGATAGACAAGCGCGGCCAAAGTTATTATCAGTGGAATCATTAAACGGCGAATTATTATTTTGTGCCGTTCTACCCAGTCTAGGACTTTAGGGGCTTCCATAACCAACCTCCTAATGGCAACTGAGCAGCATCCTTCAGCTATGAGAAACACTGCTACTAATACCATACTAGATCCATGTTTCAGCCTTTACAACCCTTTGCGCTATAAAAACATGCTTATTTTCAAAGGGTTAATTATCACTCTCTATTCATATGTGTGGATTTTTTTACCGATTTAAGCGACTATTAGTCTCATGAATGATGAGCCTGAAACACAGTCCAACGCCACTCAGCTCCCTGATTTTTGTCAGGCAGCCACGGTATACCTGACAATTATTGCCAGTGTACTACTAGCATTATTGCTAAGCCTAGTTACTCCACAGTGGCATACCGGCTTTTGGTACAACCTGAGCTTACACTCGTTATTCGTGTTATGGGTCTCGCTCACCAGCTTAGGAACCTTGTGTTTTTTAAGGCATTACCTTCCGGCGAAAACGTTAAAAAAACTTTCCCTTAAACGCTTTTCGAGCTTGGCTATTGGGGTCATTTTATTGGTAACCCTGTGTTACAGCTTATTGATCAGCTTTTACTTGAGCCAAGAGCCATCGTTATGGTTTTTGCTGCGTAATATTATTATCGCCTTTATCGTTAGTGGCGTACTGTTCCGATATTTTTACCTAAAAGAAGAAAGCGTCCGTCGTATTCGCTCTGAAGCCGAAGCGAGAGTCCAAGCATTACAGTCGCGCATTCGTCCGCACTTTTTATTTAACAGCCTTAATACGCTGGCGAACCTAGCGGCGGTCGATCCGGAAAAGACGGAACACATGATTTTAGACATGGCCGATATTTTTCGAGCCAGCATGAAACGCTCAGATGTGTTAATTCCTTTTTCCGAAGAAAAGCAGCTCTGTCACCAATACCTCAGTCTTGAAACGCAAAGACTGGGGGATCGACTGCACGTTGAGTGGCAGGTCAATCATATTGCTGACAATCTTTTGGTTCCGCCTCTGCTACTTCAACCACTGCTTGAAAATGCGGTCTATCACGGTATTCAAAAACATCCCCAAGGCGGTACTATTCGCATTAAGGGAATCAGTTATCAAAAGCATATTCAGTTGGAAATCACCAACCCTTTGCCACCTTCAGATGCTATCGCACATAAAGGAAACTCGATGGCTTTAAACAATATTCGACAGAGATTAGAAGTGCTCTATGGTAATAAAGCGCAACTCTCGTATCATCAAGGACAGACCGAGTTTTACTGTATCTTAAAAATTCCAAAGCAACTGTAAGCGTACCGGGGAACGCCTAGTTATGTTAAAAACGATCATTGTTGATGACGAACAACCTGCTCGCCAACGTATTCATCGATTGCTTAAGACTTACTCTGAACTAACGGTTGTCGCCGAAGCGAGTAATGGCGAGGAAGCACTCTCATTGATCCAGCAGCACCACCCAGATTTGGTGTTTTTAGACATTTCCATGCCCGTCATGAATGGCGTCGAGTTAGCAAGAATTCTCAGCGATGACTTCCCTCAACTGAAAATTATTTTCACCACCGCCTACGATCAATACGCATTAGAAGCTTTTGATGTTAACGCCACTGATTACCTGTTAAAACCGATCCGTAAAGAACGCCTTGCTAAAGCTTTATCGAAGCTGATTAAACCTCAAGAGCAAGAAGACTTTATTACGGTTCGTGAGCGCGAGGTAGTGCGCAAAGTTTTACTGAAAAACATTCTGTTCTTACATTCGGATCAAAAATACGTCGAGATTCATCTGGCTGAAAAAACCCTACTCAGCAATGAGAGCCTAAAAGATCTGGAAACACGCTTCGCACAGCACTTCTTGCGCATTCACCGCTCGACCTTAATCAACCGCTTGCACTTCTATGGTATTGAACAAGACGATGGCCAATATGTCGCGCTGTTGCGCCATACCGATACCAAGCCAGTCATCAGTCGTCGCCATCAAACTGAAGTCCGTCAATTTTTACAATCTTCCGATGACTAACAGGCTGAAATTAGGCGAACTTGGCGTAATTTATGCTAAACTTGCACCAAATTTCGTAGCAATTATTGGTCTCATCTAACCGACCATTTTTTATGAGCATATCAACCATTCGTATCGCCACTCGACAGAGCCCACTGGCTCTTTGGCAAGCAGAATATATCCAGCAACGACTACAATCCATTCATTCTGGGCTGAGCGTAGAGTTAGTGCCAATGACCACCAAGGGCGACAAAATTTTGGGTACTCCCTTAAGTAAAATCGGTGGTAAAGGCTTGTTCGTAAAAGAATTAGAGCAGGCCATGCTGGAGGATCGGGCTGATATCGCTGTTCACTCAATGAAAGATGTGCCTTATCGCTTTCCAGAAGGCTTAGAACTGAAGGTCATTTGTGAGCGCGAAGATCCTAGCGATGCTTTTGTCTCAAATAACTATCATACCTTAGAAGATCTGCCGGTTGGCGCCACTATCGGTACTTCAAGCTTACGCCGAAAAATGCAAATATTGGCGTTGCGCCCCGATCTTCACATTACCGATTTACGCGGTAACGTCGGCACACGCTTATCTAAGTTGGATATGGGTCAATACGATGCCATCATCCTTGCTTCAGCGGGACTTATCCGATTGAAACTGGCTGATCGTATTGCCAGTCGTTTTGAACCCGAGCAATTACTGCCCGCTCCTGGACAAGGAGCTGTCGGTATTGAAGCTCGAACCAACAGCCCTGAACTTGATCAACTGCTGGCGCCTTTGCAGGATGATGAAACCGCTTTTCGAGTTAAAGCTGAGCGTATCATCACGCAAACCCTTCAAGCCAGCTGCTCCGTTCCGATTGCGGCTTTTTCTACGGTTAATGATGGCCACTTGTCGTTGCGGGCTTTAGTCGGCGGAATCGATAACCAGATGATTGAAGCGACCGCTGATGGCGCGCTTACCGATGCTGAGGCTATTGGTCAAACGGTTGCTGATTCATTACTCGCTCAAGGCGCTAAAGAGATGATCGCAGCCTTGGGTACTGACGCGTAACCCTGGTTTTCTGGTGGTGAGTACTCAGCTGAAAATTGTTGTCACTCGCCCCTCACCCTTTGGTGAGGCGTTGTGCAGTGAATTAGAGCCTGAGAATTTTTTCTGTATTCACTGTCCCTTAATTGATTTCCAGCCTGACAGCAGTTACGACAAAGACCAACGGCTGATACTTCTAAAGCAGTCTCAAACTTGGATTTTTATCAGCCGCCAAGCGGTTAACTTTTGCTTCGAGGTCTTTTCTGAAGCAGAGCAAGCATCCCTACATCAACTCAGTGCCGACAAAAAGATTATTGCCGTTGGTTCAGCGACCGCTGATGCCCTTGCTCAACTTGGTATCGAGGCCATGGTTCCTACGACACCGAACAGTGAAGGCATAATTGCCCTCTTAGGTCAGCATCAACTTGCAACACAAGCCACCCTTTTAATTCGCGGCAATCAAGGCAGAGCGTTATTACAAGAGTATTTCTCGGAAGGACATTTATCCATTCTTCCTGTGTATCAGCGTCATACCACTCAACACCGGCTTCAACCTGTCGATCAAGCCACCGCAATCGTCGTTACTAGCGGCCAGCTCATGGAGTTAGTCGCACAGCAGATCACTGAGCAACAACAACGCCGAGATGTCACTATCATTAGTGGCAGTCAAAGAATCAGCCAAATCGCACAACAATTTGGCTTTACAAATTGTTATACTGCAGAAAATGCTTCAAATACTGCCTTAGTAAAAAGCTGTATTTTATGGCGAAATAGCGTAACTTAACGTCATGATGTAGAACAAAGCGTTGGTTCATCCATAACCATGAATTCATAACTAGAGAAAGCACCGATGAGCAATAAGGACAACCAGACAGAATCACAAGAGCCTCGTCTAGAGGAGCAATCTCAACCATCGACTGATACCACTCAGGACCATCAAAAAACGTCAGAGGCCGATCAAGCGGCAGCAGATTCTGCGTTTGATGAGCCAGAGAAGGGCTCCGATCAGGCTGCCGATAAGCCTCCCAAAAAACCACGGAGTAGTGGTAAATCAGGCACTGGGCCAATTAAGTGGTTTATATTCTTGATCCTGTTTGCCGCCATTGGTTACGCCGTTTATTTTGGCTGGCAAAAGTGGCAAGACTATCAAACTAATCTCAAAAAAGCTGATCGTATCGATCACATTGAGCAACAGCTTTCGCAACAGCAAAGCCGCATTCAATCAAGGTTCTCCGAGCAATCTCGACAACTGACGACACTGTCTACTGAATTGGAGCAAAGCCAGCGCTATATCAGCCAACTGCAAGACCAGTTACGCACTACGCAACGTAAATTTCAGGCTTTAAGCTCGGAAAAGCAACAAGACTGGCTGCTGAATGAAGCTGAATATCTGATTCGCGAAGCTTCTTACAAATTAAGCTTTACTGATGACGCCGCTTCCATTATTGCGTTATTACAAGCCGCCGACGCACAGCTTGCTGAATTTAATGATGGCTCATTAACGCGAATTCGCCAAGCCATCAGCGACGACATCAACGCGGTTCGAGCCAGTGGCAACCTCGATATCGAAGGCATTGCCATTTCGCTTGAGACCTTAAAAACCAATCTCAACCAGCTAGAGCTTGCCAGCATTCAGCTTGATAGTCAGTCGCACATAGAAGACGCGCCTAACAGTGACGAAGAAACTTCCCGTTGGCAGCATTTCAAAAATTCACTGTCGAATGCCGCAAGCAAATACTACACGGTTCATCATTTCGACGAGTCTGCCCAACCTTTTATCAGCCCGCAAAAAGATCGACTTTTACGCGAAAATATACTGCTTAATTTGCAAACAGCCCAGCTAGCGGCACTGCAGAGTAACCAGACTTTGTATCAGTCTAATCTGCTCAATGTTAAGCAGTGGGTTGAACAATACTTCAAACAACAGCCAGCGACGACACAGGCCTACTTGGAGCAAATTGATGAGCTGCTTGCACGCTCGGTTGAACTGGATCTGCCACAATCGTTGCAGTCTTACCAATTGATAAGCCAGCTGTCACAACAAAAAGTGAATCAATGGTTAGAATCGCAAGATAACTCAGAAGACACCACCAACGACGAGGAGCCATCATCATGAAATTGAAGTGGGTTATTCTTCTCGCGCTTTTTGGTGGCCTCGTCTTGGGCCCATTAATCAGCAATGTTCCTGGCTCAACCTATATTTTACTTGATCAGACAGCGATCGAATTTAAAAACAATTTTGCGCTAGGTCTGCTTTTATTATCACTCTTTGGGCTGTGGGTGCTATGGATTCTCGTGCGCTACCTTCTCAAAACCAGCAATATTACTGTCGGCTGGTTTGGCGATCGCAACTTGCGTAAAGCTCGCCAGCAGACCATCGACGGCATGATTGCGCTGGCTGAAGGTCATTGGAAAACAGCAGAAGATTTATTAATTAAGGGCGCTAAATTCCGAGACACCAAATTGATCAACTATCTCGCCGCCGCCCGCGCTGCACAAGAACAGGACGACGATAAAAGCCGCGACCAGTACCTGCAAGCAGCGGCCAAAGCACAACCCGATGCCCATATTGCGATTGGCTTAACGCAAGCTCAATTGCAGATCCAGCACCGCCAGTTTGAACAGGCATTAGCGACATTGACCCATCTTCGCGAGATGTCACCGCACCACCCTTACCTGCTTAAATTGTTGCATCAACTCTACACGCGTCTATTTGAATGGGGACAAGTTTTAGAGTTATTGCCAAAACTGCGTAAGTACCGCGTTTACTCTCCTGAGCGTCTGGATGATCTTGAGGTCATCGCTTGGGCTGAGCTGCTGAGTGTTAAAGCTCAACGTGAAGGACTTCCTGCAGTTAATGATCAGTGGCTTAAACTGCCGAAAAATGTTCGTAAGCGCCCACAAACACAGCTGGCTTATGCTGAGATTTTGGCCAAACATCATCAATACGATCAGTTGGAATTACACATCAAAGACTCGATGAAGCATCAGTGGCAAGAGCCTCTGGCCAAGCTTTATGGCCATATTCAAAGTGAAGAGCCATCGCGAACACTCGCCACCGCTGAGTCTTGGCTGAAGATTAAACCGGGAAATACAACTTTACTAACCGCGCTTGGAAAGCTGTCGCTACGCGCACAATTATGGGGCAAAGCTAAAAATTATCTTGAGCAAAGTATCGCACAAAAACCGACCGCTGAAGCTCATTATTATTTAGGGCAAGCTTATCGTGAGTTAGGCCACCCAATCCAAGAGCAAGAAGAGTATCATCGAGGATTAGCCAACCTGATCCAGCCCGATGCCATACCGCAACTTTCGCCAGCACAACATCCGGAAGATAAAACGCTATAACTCTTTAATTTTGATCACCTGAGCCGGAGTTACACTCGACTTCGGCTCAGCTTCCACCGTTTCATCATCCGTAATACGTTCCACAAAATCGCACTCCACACATTCCCGTATGAAAACGTCATCTTGGTAAAAACAGACAATGGTGTCCATCGCTTTACACTCGGGACATCGAGCGCCAGCGACGAAACGTTTTGGCGTAGTTTTATGGTTCATTGAATTTACTGACCGATTACTATAAGGTGCTTTTTCGACCCTGATTTTTCGCCTCTTAAAAAGAGACGTTTAGGCCCACTAGTCTAACATAAAAACACATACCTATGAGCTGGTTAAGCATTCTACCGCCTATCGTGGCGATTATTTTTGCCATCTGGAAACGTGAAGTTACCATCGCCTTACTGTTGGCTATTTTTACCGCCTCGCTAATTTTCGTCGGCGGCAATCCAGTTTACGCCTTTACCGATACTGTTGATCGGATCATCAATGTCTTCTCCAGCGCGTATAACACCCGTATTTTAATGTTTAGCCTGCTAATCGGCGCTCTGATCCAGCTGATCAAAATATCCGGTGGTGTTACAGCCTTGGTTAACTGGCTAACACAACGAAGTTTAGTTAATAACCAACGCAAAGCAGGCATGCTACCGACGGTTCTGGGCAGCTCAATCTTTATTGATACCAACATGAGTGTGTTGACTGCTGGCCTTTCGTCGCAAGCCCTTTTTGATAAATTTAAAATGAGCCGCTTGCGCCTGGCCTACATTATTGACTCAACCTGTGCGCCGATCAGCGTTCTCATCCTACTTAACGGCTGGGGCGCAGCCATTTTGGGCTACGTCGAAGAAACCGCCGTCACCGACCCAACTTCAGTCATGTTGGGCAGTATCGGGCTAAACTTCTATGCTATCGTCACCCTGCTTATCGTTTTCTACACCGTATACAGCACCAAAGTTCATGGCCCCATGCGAACCATGGAGCAAACCATCGAGACAACCGAGCCAGTCGAGCAATCATTGCCAGAAGCCACCAAAAAGCGTTACATGCTGCTACCGCTTGTCTTCATGGTTGTTAGCATTCTGGTCTTTATGTTTATCACCGGCGATGGTGACTTGCGTAAGGGTTCTGGCTCTGAATCCGTTCTTTGGTCAGTGATTCTGTCCACACTTCTAGCATTCGCCCTGCTGCGTTTCGACGCCAAAAAGCCAACCAAAGAGCTAATGGCACAAAGCTTTAAAGGACTCGGCAATCTCTTACCTTTAGTTACTTTGGTACTGCTTGCCTTTGCGCTATCGTCCGCTATGGGTGATTTAAAAACCGGCGAATTTGTGGCCCAGGCTGTTGGCGAATTTATTCCGCTGTGGCTTATTCCTGCATTAATTTTTGTCCTTGCAGGCTTTATCTCTTTTACCACAGGAACCTCGTGGGGTACCTTCGGGATACTCATCCCCATCGCTATTCCACTAGCGTTAGCCTTAGGCATTTCGCCAAGCTTGGTGCTAGGAGCTGTGTTGGGCGGTGCCGTATTTGGCGATCATGCCTCACCGATTTCCGACACCACCGTGATTTCGTCATTGGCCGCCGGGTGTGATCTACTGGATCACGTTAAAACTCAGTTGCCATATGCCTTAACCGCTGGCGGAATCAGTATTGTGCTGTATATTATTTTTGGTATTTTTCAGTAATTAAGAATTTTAATTTGTCATGAGCAATCCACTATTACGCTACGGCGTGGTCGGTAACCCGATATCACACAGTATGTCGCCGCAACTGCACCAGCAGTTCGCGCAGCAAATAGGCATCACTATCGTCTATTCAAAATACTGCCCAAGTAGATTGGGGTTTAACCGTGTGCTCAATGATTTTTTCCAGACAGGCGGCAAAGGCCTCAACGTAACCGCGCCTTTTAAGCTCGACGCCTTAAACTATGCAGATTTAATTACTGATCGGGCCAAAGACTCTAACAGCGTCAACACACTGGTCTATACGCTCGAAGGTATTCTCGGCGATAGTACCGACGGTATTGGCTTTCTGCGCGACTTATACGCCAAACAAAAACAGCACAGCATCGACTTTCAGAATAAACGAGCCGTTCTTCTTGGCGCCGGTGGTGTCGCCCGTTGTATCGCCCAATCACTATTACTTGATGGTTTCGAGGTTTACCTAATCAATCGCACCCAGAGCAAAGCTGAGCAGCTAGCAAAAGATTTGTCACATTTGGGTACTATTGAGCTATACGAATTCTCTACTCCCAGAGAAGCGATAGCCGTAGACCTCATCGTCAACTCCGTCAGCTTTAACGCCGACAAGTTTCTAACTCAAATTCACTTTGCCGAAAGCGCCGTCGCCTACGACCTTAATTATGGCGACAAAGCCGGCCAGTTCCTAGAAGCCGCAAAACCCCACACCAATCACCAATTTCATGGCCTTGGCATGCTGATTGAACAAGGTGCTGAATCGTTTGGACTTTGGACGGGGAAGTATCCGGATACATCAACTATCAAGCTATAAGAATAGCTCCTATTTATGACAGAAATCGAATTAGAAACTATTGCGAACGACTTTATTAAATATTACGAAGAAGCCGCTGATACACAGACAGCTAATCTCTATAACCTATCGCAATCCTCTCCGTATTTCTGGGCAGAAGAACTTATTATGGATCTCACTTTTGAATCCCCAGACAAGCTTTGGCCAATAATCCTCGCTATTTTCGCAAAAAAACCACCGCAATCAGTCATTGAGGTCTTAGCCGCAGGTCCACTTGAAGATTACCTTGCCACCAATAATGAAGAATTTATTGTTAATGTCGAGAATCGCGCTAAAGAAGATCCAAAATTTGCATCTTTACTAGGAGGCGTTTGGCAAAACGGTATGACTGAAGAAACTTGGACACGCGTGCAGAAGGTTTGGGATCGTTCTGGCTGGGACGGTGTTCCAGAATAACCATTCGCAAAACACGGTAAAGTTTAGTATAAAAACATCATTAGGATAATGAAGGTATAAAGATGGATGGAATAATAGGGTTTCTGCTCTTATTGGCTTTATTTGTAGTGCTCGGTGCTATTTTCGGTTGGGTTGCTTTTTTTCGGACTAGCAGACTAGATGAGGCTTATCAAAGACTTGCTGCCGACTATAAAAAACTTAAGCAACAAGTCAGGGAACAATCATCAACTTCACAACAAACTGTTGATAAAACTAATCAAACCCTAAAACATTCTCCCAGCTCTATGTCTGATAAGCCTAATCCCGAACGTTTGGCTACTAAAGCTGTAACACAACCCACAGCAACAGCATCGACTAAACAGACAGCCCCAAAAACAACTCAAGTACCGTCTACCTCGGCAAAACCTACGAGCACAACACCACCCAAAAAAACCAGTCGCCAACCGAAACCTCAAGCGGATTGGCAGCGTTCCTTGGTCGAAAACTGGATGATCTGGTTAGGCGGTATCTCGGTCGGTTTGGCTGGCATTTTCATGGTCAAATACAGCATCGATGCCGGCATGTTAGGCCCTAAAACACAAATTAGTATGGCCATTATCACCGGCATTGTGCTGCACATAGCCGCGGAATGGCTTCGTCGTCGCAACAAAGGCAGCGACCCAGTGTTCGCTTCGCTCGCGGGCGGTGCCAGCATTACGCTGTACGCTGCTCTATTGGCTGCATTACATGTTTATCACTTGGTTGAGCCCGGAACCATTTTCATCGCCTTAGCGATAGTTTCGTTATTCACAATGGGCATGGCGTTATTGCATGGCCCTGTACTTGCCATATTAGGCTTAATCGGTGCTTACGTTGTGCCTATTTTAGTCAGTACCGGTAGCGGTAACATGGTCGCGGCTTTAATTTACACCCTGATCATCAGTGCTTCGGCGCTACTGCTCACCCGCTATGTTTTCCGAAATTGGTTGTGGTGGAGCATTATCGCTGGCTCATTAGGCTGGTGGGCACTATCCCTCACCACCAATCAGGCAGATGACTTCCGCGCCATCTACTTAGCAATTTTGGCATGGGCGCTTCTCGCCATTCCTTACTTCGACTGGTTGCTCAGCGGTAAGCGAGACTCAAACGAGCACCAGACACTAACGCCTACTATCTCTATTGCCAGCCGCTCTTTTTCTGTGCTGCAACTAGTCCTAAGTCTTATCTTACTCGCATGGGGTATCAGCATGTACGCCGAGGGCTACGGTGCATTAAGGTTTGCCTTATGGTCACCGCTAATTATTGTAAGTTTTTTTGCAGCCCAAGGTCGCAAGCAACTATGCCTGCTACCTTGGCTCGCGCTGGTGATTCAATGGTTCGTTTGGTTTGCCATCGGCTTTGAACAGCAAACTGGGCATGCTGCTTATCAATTCCGTGCCTTACCCGATAATCTCACACAACACTTTCTAACTTTTGCTGGACTGAGCGCATTGCTCTATTCCGGCTTTGCTGTTTGGCAGTGGTTGCGTCAGGGCTTTTCTCACCCTAGAGCATCGTTGGCACTACTTGCGCCGCTTATCTGGTTATCCTTGTCCTATTTACAGGTTCATGGGCATACCCAGTCGCTGTACTGGGGATCGGTCGCGCTTGGCATAGGGCTTAGCTATGCCCTGATTGCCGGGCTTCGCCTTAAGCGCAGTAGCACTGATGACGTTGCATTATGGTTTACGCTGTCAGCCCATTTTGCCTACTCTCTGGCCGCCGTATTATTCTTCCGCGAAGCCATGCTCTCGCTCGCATTAGCCGCGCAAATGGTATCTTTGGCTTGGTTAACGAAGCGTTATTCGTTTCCTTGGTTACAGCTGTTATTAAAAGTTGTGGTTTCCGCTGTGGTCATACGCCTAACGCTAAATCCCTGGCTCGCTGATTACCCTACGGATATCCATTGGTCGATTTACACTTATGGTGGCTCAACTGCCTTCGCTTTCTTGGCCAGCCGTCTCTGCTCCGACGGTGGAAAGATCAAGCTTTGGTTAGAAGCAGCCAGCTTACACCTACTGGTACTAACGCTTGGCACCGAGCTTCGTTATTGGCTTTACGATGGTGCGATTTTCTCTGAGCAATACCATCTCACTGAAGCTGCGATCAACACTTCGCTATGGGCAGGGTTATCGCTTGTTTATTACCGCCGAGCCACTATCAGCGATCAGTTAGCGTCTTTTTACCGATTGTGCTCAAACATTCTATTGATATTGGCCTCAGCCAGCTACGTTATCGCTGTCATCCCTAAAAACCCATGGTGGAACAGCAATGTCATCAGCGACACACCAATATTTAACTTATTGTTATTAGCCTATGGCGCTCCTATCATCCTTGCGTTGTTAGTCGCACTTTACCACCAGCCTAAGTCCCGGTCGTTCGCCTTCAAAGTCAGTGGATTCGCGCTCTTTCTTTTCATCACGCTGGAAATTCGCCACCTGTGGAAAGGCAGCGACATGTTGTTGACATACTCCACCGGCCATGGCGAGCTCTATACCTACTCTGTCGTCTGGATGCTTCTAGCCATAGCCGCAGTCTTGTTTGGCGCAAATTGGCAGAATAAGCTTCTCAATAAAACCGGCATGGCCTTACTCGCCGTAGTCATCGGTAAGATATTCCTTATTGATATGTCAGGACTCGACGGACTTTGGCGCGTCGCCTCATTTATGGGATTAGGTTTAGCGTTACTTGGGCTGGCGTGGTTGTATCGTAGGGTTACCACTGACACAGATAATAACACTAGTAGTTGATTACAAACGGTATCTAGTTATAGTTTATCCAGCATATTCCATTGTAGTGAAAACGACGGTAATATGCTGGTAAAGCCAGCTTGAGCGTTAGTGTTATCCATGAAACGTTTTTTAAAAGAAATTACCTCTAGTAATGAAATTGATCACAGCCCTCACTATTTGTTGAGTCAAGAGCTTGAGTTTGAATTCACAAAGTCCATTTTAACTTTTGCTTTGGCATTTATCGGGGGAATTGTTTCACTAAAAACAGTCCTAACTATCGAAAGCGCCTCCGAAGATCATTTTTTTTATGCCATAGCAGCCGCAATACTTTCAGCTTTATTTGCTTTTGAGTCGCAACAAGGAATTATTAATGATTTAAGGGTAGGGCGTAGTCCCAGTCGAGCTAAACGTTTCTATCGCCGAACAGCAGCACCAATAATGCTTGGTACCGCTATTGGCTTCGCCGTTACCTACTTTGAAGTCATTTAAACATAAAAAGTTAAACGGCCACTCTAATGAGGAAATCTTGATCGTCATTCAATCTTCCGTAACCTTATGAGCTTCGGAGTACCCTATTGACTACGCTAGTAATAATAGTACTCCAAGTTTCTTCCTTCAAAGTCATTCGTGATGATGGCTTCCATTTCCTTTAATAGCTCGAAGTCCGCAAATTCAGTGGCAATAGAATGCATTTTGGGCATTCTGCGCTTCATGTTGTCATCCGTGTCGCTAACTTCGAACCGTAACTTACAGGCCGCTTCCCGACACTCAACCCCTGAAAATATGACGCCTTCTTCAGCTAGCTTATCGTAAATACCATTATCATGGATATAGTTATTGATTGTTGCTTGCTTGGCGCTGCTTTCGGGCGTTTGGTTACTCTTTTCGAAGGCATCGACCACTGATTCTACAGTTTCTGTGATTTCGTCCTCAGACATTGCCTCCCTCAACACCCTTTCAGCCATTTGAACCTCAGCCTTGCTCACGGCAGCATCCAGCTCTTCTTTTGTGTATAACCTTTCCTCTGGTTCACTAGGGGATTCATCTTTAATTACATCGCTTGCACTTTTTGTTGCTTTAGGGCTATGCAAGTAGCTAGGTTTTTTATCTTCTGTAGGCTGCTTAACAACATCGCCATTCTTTATTTGCTCACCCTTTTCACTGACTTCCTTTGGCTTGACTAACAAAACCGTTACTCCGCCGATTAATGCAACGCCTAATAACAACACAATGATTTTCTTCAAACTTTATCTCCTTTTCCTTGTTAATTTTTAGATAATTTTTTTAACTCAATTATTCCAACAGTAGAACACTCTAGCTTCTGAGCTAGGGCAAGGCGCGGAAAAACAGTATGAGAATGCGGAGCGTACTTGAACTACGTGAGCACATTCGAATACTGTTTAATAAAGCGTTGCCGACGATCAGGAGCCAGCAATCGGTGGATGATGAATCATCTGTACTCTATTCCCATCCGGATCAAGACAGTAAAAACTGGTTGCGCCGTCGCGATGTCTGCGTGGTTCAGTCAGCATTTGGACGCCATGTTCTTTCAAAAATTCAAACCATTGCTCCACCTCTTCGGCGTTATTCATAATAAAACCGAGGTGATCGAGCTTTTGACCACCAGACGTGTCTAAATCAGGCTGTTTACGATGCAGCGCGAGGTTGTCGTGGCCTTTCGAGGTTAAGTAGACGTTGTCCTCATCTGGACGCCATTCGACGTCCATACCGAGCAACTCGACGTAAAAATGCTCTGCGGCAGCTAAGTCATCAACAAATAGAGCGAGGTGGCGCATACCAAGATGCTGTGCTGGTCGTTTCATCTGTTTTAAATCCCGTTACACTGGCACGATTTCATAGCTGGTCTTGACCGGCATGTTCGGATCCAACGAGTGCATCACCGAGCAATATTTTTCTACCGATAAATCCACCGCTTTTTTGACCTGCTTAGTGGATAAGTCTTTACCCCGCACCACGAATTTAAGCGTTAATCCTGTAAAGCGACGAGGCGGCTCGTCGGCACGCTCTGAGTCAACTTCACAGTGACAACCGGTAATGTTTTGGCGTGCTTTTTGTAGAATCATCACCACGTCGACCGATGAACAAGCACCGATAGACATTAATAGATTCTCCATCGGTGAGACGTAATCGCCTTCCCCACCGAACATAACGTTTTGTCTTTTGCTGTTTTTGCCAATAAAATTGAGGTCGTTGACCCAGTCGACAGTTACTTTCATGTGATTTGTGACCCAGTTTGAACTTTTAGAGGCTATATAGTGCCACAACAAATTTGATTTTAAAGAGGCACGGCACTAAGATTTCATGCTATATTTTGAAAGATTACAACAAAATAGGAAATAATATATGGCGTTACCTTATCATTTGGCTCAAGACGAGACCATTCAGTGGTTTCTTAATCATTGTCAGAGACGCCGTTTCCCTACTAAAAGTACCCTGATCTACGCAGGCGATTCTTCGAACACCCTGTATTTTCTTCTAGAAGGCTCGGTTACCGTTCTAATTGAAGATGATGAAGGTCGTGAGTTAGTACTCGCTTACCTTAATCCTGGTGATTTCTTCGGCGAAATGGGCTTGTTTACCGAAGAGCATGATCGTACCGCTTGGGTCAGAACCAAAACCGAATGTGAAGTAGCGGAAATCAGCTACGATAAATTCCGCCAGCTGACCAAAGAAAATCCTGATGTCTTATTTAAGTTAGCCACTCAGTTAGCGAACCGCCTGCAAAAAACCAGCCGCAAAGTGGGCGACTTGGCATTCCTAGACGTCACAGGTCGTGTTGCACACGCCTTGTTAGAGCTAGCGAAAGAACCCGATGCTATGACGCACCCTGATGGCATGCAAATTAAAGTCACGCGCCAAGAGTTAAGCCGTATCGTTGGCTGTTCTCGTGAAATGGTTGGGCGTGTCTTGAAAGCACTTGAAGAGCAAGATCATATCCATGTAAAAGGAAAAACCATGGTGATCTTCGGCGCTCGCTAGCCGCAAAAGCTCAATATTTTTAGCCCTGTATATGCAGGGCTTTTTATGCTTGTTTCGCAGACTCAATAAAATTCTTCAGCAACTGATGCCCTTTTTCGCTCAAGATCGATTCTGGGTGGAACTGGACACCTTCCAGCTTTAAGGTTTTGTGCTTAATGCCCATGATGTACTCCAACTCACCTTCTTCGTCTTCGGTCCAAGCGGTAATTTCAAATTCTTCAGGCAAACTTAGTTTATCCACAATAAGCGAATGGTATCGCGTGGCTTCGAAAGGATTTGGTAGACTTTCAAAGACACCGGTATTGTTATGATAAATCGGCGAGGTTTTACCGTGCATGACTTGCTTTGCTTGAATGACTTTGCCGCCGAAGACCTGCGCCATGGCCTGATGACCAAGGCACACTCCCAGTATCGGATAGTCACTGGCTAACTTTTCCAAAATATCGAGCGTAATACCCGATTCGTTGGGAGTGCAAGGACCCGGCGAAATCACGATATAGTCTGGTTTTAAAGCTTCGACTTCCGCAATCGTCAATTCATCGTTTCGTTTGACTAACACTTCAAGCCCTAACTGCCCGAAATACTGCACTAAGTTGTAAGTAAAGGAATCATAGTTATCGACCATCAATAACTTTCGCCGGCTGACCGGTGGTGTTTTTATGACTAGGCTGACGATCAAGAACCCTAAACTTAAAAGCAACATGGTCACTAATGGCCAATGGTTGCCGACAAAGCCCTTGTCACCCTCATAGATCGACTTTTGTGAACAATAGTCATCGTCATAGTGGAAGCTTCCATCGGCCTCAAGGCACTGCTCAATGGCACTCTGATCGCTGACGTAATGGCCAAAAGTTGCAATCACCATCAGCGCTGCAAATATCCACCAAATCTTACGCATAAGCATTCGTCTCCACTGAGATTAAAGGAATCAATTGTTCTAAATTATCGACGACCGTATGAGGGACTTCTTGCGGTCTTATATCGCTTGCCATTAAAGCGTAGCCATAGCTAACGCCTACAAAAGGCATTTTAGCGTTAGCCGCCGCTTGGGAATCTTTCGATGAATCGCCAACCATCCAGCTGTTTTCAGGCTTAATGTCTAACTGACGACAAACGTGCAATAGTGGTTCTGGGCTAGGCTTCTTCTCAGCTAAGCTATCGCCACCCAACACCACTTCAAAATAGCGCTCGATATCAAGATGCTTTAGGATCGGCTCTATTAGCTCATGCGGTTTATTGCTAACCACCGCCATTTTAATATTGGCTAGCTTTAAGCACTGAATAAAACCCTGCACGCCCTCAAACATGATGGTGCGATCGGCAGGTAAGGCTCGGTAGCACTGCATAAAGAGTTCATACGTTTTTTCGAACCATTCGTTTTTGCCAAAATGGTGTAAAGCCTGTTCGACAAAAACCTGAGCACCACCGCCTATCCAGCGTTTAATTTGGGTTAAGGGTTGCTCAGGTAAGTCTAATTCTAAGAACGTATGATTAGCCGCGATCTGAATGTCCGCGGCACTGTCGACGAGCGTCCCATCAAGATCAAAAATGACCAGCTGGGGCGATTTCAATGAGGTCATAATTAGCGTGAAATGCCTTTTGACGCATTGGCTTTCATTTGTTCAACCGTCGCTTGATAGTCATCCGTATTGAAAATGGCCGAGCCGGCAACGAAGGTATCGACGCCACATGCAGCAATTTCTTCAATATTGTCGATTTTAACGCCACCATCAATTTCAAGACGAATATCGCGACCGGTTTGATCGATCAGCTGTCTCACTTCTTGGCACTTGCGCAGCGTCGAAGGAATAAAACTTTGCCCGCCAAAACCAGGGTTAACCGACATCAACAACACTAAGTCTACCTTGTCGATAATATACTCCAGTACGCTCACCGGTGTAGCAGGGTTGAGTACTACGCCAGCTTTGCAGCCATGCTCTTTGATCAAACCAATGGTCCGATCCACATGCTTTGATGCTTCTGGATGGAAGCTGATATAAGTCGCGCCGGCTTTAGCAAAATCAGGAATGATTCTATCCACAGGCTCAACCATCAGGTGTACATCAATTGGCGCGTCAATGCCATAATCTCTTAGCGCTTGGCAGACCATAGGGCCAATCGTTAAGTTAGGAACGTAGTGGTTGTCCATAACATCAAAATGGACCCAGTCTGCTCCAGCCTTTAGGACATTTTCAACTTCTTCGCCTAGACGGGCGAAGTCGGCAGAGAGGATAGAAGGCGCGATAACAATATTCTGCATAATAAAGCCGTTCATTAATTTTTCGACTATTCTACAGAATCTTTATCACGACTTCTATTTTACCATTGAAAGCCTCCCTGCTCTTCAACTTATCAATTGTGTTGAGAAAAGGAGTTATGCCGCTTTTTCTTGCTGTCGATTGATCGCATCAAGTACCGCATTCCAAAGATTAGAGCGTAACTTTAAGCTTGTTACCGCAACCTCTTCAGCACTTTGCCACTTCGCAGCATCCTCACCACACAAGGCTTGCAGACACTTCTCAGCTAATGGCCCATGCTCATCGCCATCCAACTCAATATGACGCTCTAGGTAATAGATCAGGGTTGGGCAATTGACGTTTTCATTCGACATCACATCCTTAATCGCCGTAAACATATCCGGAATTAATTTTTCACGACCGTATAAGAACGCCGAAGCGACTTCGACATCGGTCCCCTCACGAGCTGTTTTTAAATTGTAATCGACGAACTCACGGGCTCCTTCAGGAATCAGGCTCATATCTTGAGTCTTAATAAATTCCTTAATGTGGCTCGTATCAGCACCGACTTCTTCCATTGCTTTCAAGTACAGCGAGTAGTGGCTGATCGCATTGCCGTCCGGATCCAGATCGCTTTCTTCACCAATAACAATTTCATTAATGAAGCGTACAACTTCAGGATCTTGCTTTGACTCAACCCATGGCACATCAACACACGTTAGACGTTGTTGTAGTGACTTAAGTAAGCTCATAAAATCCCAAACGGCATAGATATGATATTCCATAAAAGTACGGACACTATCTAAGCTATCGAGCGATTTATACGTTTCGTGGTTGGACAACTCTTTATTTAAGTCTTCTAATTTATCTTTTAACATGGTGGCTCCTCACAGTGGTTAGCATTCATCTCCCATCAGATGATGCATATTTGACTTTATATTATTCCCTGAACATTTTTTTTAATGTTCTCTTTCTAATAATCACACCACCTCATAAAAATCTATATTTATAGGACTCTTTTTTTATTTTTTTATGACCTGGTTATCATTTAATTTTTATAAACGCCTTTTTCTGCAAATATGAATAGATGTTTATGCAATACTGCATAATGCAAATCCGCATTATTTCCTTATTTATTAATGGGTTATAAATATTGAAAATACACTATATTTAGTGTCTACTAAGAGAATACTAAGACCAAATAAATTTATTTTTAATTAGCTGAGGATCTACAAAAATGGGGTTTATCAAAGATTTTTTTTCTAAGAGACCTAAGGTTGAGCAAAGGCCCATGTCTCCGCCTCAACCAAAGCCAAATGATGCGTCTCCCAAAAAAGGCATTCAATTTGATCCTGGATTAGTCGACAACCTTAAAAATGATCACAGTCACCTAGTAACGCTTTTCGGACAAATGTGGGAACTTGGATATCAAGCCAACAATCCGAAAAAACTGGCCGACTTAGTGACTCAATTTAAGCGTGACTTTCAGGCACACCTTCTTAAAGAAAATGTTAAGTTCTACGTTTATCTTGAACAAAACTTATCGGACGACAGCACTTCAATGGAGCTGGTTCGTGACTTTAGAACGGAGATGAATGACATTGCTCATGCCGTGGTTAAATTCTGTAAGCGTTATTCAAAACCATATGACATGAAAGTGTTACAGAAACACTTCCCGAATGACTACCAGCAAGTCGGTGAAGTTCTTACCCACCGTGTCTCTCTTGAAGAAAACGAGCTGTACACTTTGTATCAACAGTAAGCTCTATTTCAACATAGCCGCTGAAAGGGAGTTCAGCCCGCTCGACTGATTGATTGTAGTCGAACGAGTAAAATACCGATCACTAACGCCATCACGAATAAAGTGATGTCCGGTTTCTTCCCGACAATAAATAACTGCAAAACCGTAATTCCAACCGATAGCACCACTAAAAAGCTTGCCGCCCAAGGATAATTCCGCCACCACTTTGCGTAAAAGTAACCCACGGAAGCCAGTAATAATGATTCCTCGATCAACTCACTCAAGTTATACCAAGTTGACCCTTTCAAGAAATCATCAAAAGGCAACCACTGAAAGCTGTTAATCCCAGATTTAAAAGTCAGCGGATACCAGTTACTCCACAACAAAAGTCCCGTGCTACTGATTGCGATTAATGGAATCATTAGACCGCGTTTTAGTTGGTGGTGGAGCAATATCGCAAGCGGCAGCGCAGTCACTTCACTCCAACCCATCTGCGACCGATACATTGCTAATTTAATAATGATCACAAATACCGAAACCAGAATAATAAAATTCAAACGGTACTCTTTACCCAGCACGCGCTGCACCAAGTGGTAAAAGACTAACCAGAAAAGTACATGCTGTAACCATACCGACATCGACCAGGTGCTTTTTACGATGGTATCCAGACTCTCTCCAAACTGCTTACTTTCAAATACTGGAATGTATGGAAAGAATTGCCACCCGATCCATAAAAACAACACCAGAAACGCTGGCGATATACCCAAGCGCAAACCCTCAGGGATCATTCGTTGAATACGCTGACTGTTAGAGTAAGCAGCGAGTGATATACCAATTAAAATTCCGATCGCATTTAGTAGCGCATCCGCAGCATGCGACACTCTCGAGGGTAGGTAAAATTGAATAAACTGTAAGCAAAACGCAAATAAGATACCCACCGCTAGCATCAACAAGATAGACAGCAGCGTATAACGTCGTTGCTTTTGCTGCACGGTTAACGCGCCAAAGAAACCATAAGGGATGAATAGCAGAATATTGGCAATAACGTCCGAGCGAATGGTTCTCTGCTGCCAATTCATGAGCCATGCACCAAGATCGGCCGGTAATGGGCGTGAGAAATCAAAGTTGAACGGGTACAGGGAGCCGTACGCAATAAATACTATGACGATGTACCAAATCAGTCTCATTTCACTTCCTTCTCTTTCCTCTCACCCTGCCCCAGAGGATGTAATTTTTATGGTGTTTAGCTGACGCAGTTGTCCTAAACCGCTAAAATGTCTCTCAATAACTTATTCATAATAACGGAATACCGATGCTTTACCAGTTTGATGATATCGTTTCCACCAGCTGTCAGCAGTCTGCTGAGCGTATTGCTGTGGACGACAATAAGCAACAGCTTAGCTATCACCAGCTGAATAAAGCCATCGATACACTCACAGATTACTTTCTTAGTCTCGGTCTCGACGCTAACAGTCGTGTCGGTATTTATCTGCCTAAGCAAATCGAAGCTGTCGTCAGTTTTTTCGCCGCGAGTCGCGCCGGACTGGTTTTTGTGCCCATTAATCCGTTGCTGAAAGCACCACAAGTAAGTTACATCGTACAAGACTGTAATATACAGTTGCTTATCACCAGCGCTCAACGAGGCACGATACTACAGAGCATTTATGCCGAATGCGAGGATTTGCATCACCTTTTGCTGGTCGATGAATCGACAAAATTCACAGCGCCCGACGCGTTGGCGACCCATTACTGGTCACAGCTGCCAGCAGCGACAAGCCCTCGTCATCGTCGCCGAATTTCGCGCGATCTGGCTGCGATACTCTATACTTCTGGATCAACTGGCCAGCCCAAGGGCGTTTGCCTCTCTCACCACAACTTAATTGCCGGCGCACAAAGCGTTAGCCAATACCTGCACAATTCCGCAGAGGATGTATTACTGGCTGTATTACCACTTAGCTTTGATTACGGTCTTAGCCAAGTGACCACGGCCCTGCTGGTCGGCGCCAAAGTGGTTCTGATGGAGTACCTCTTACCACGGGATGTCATCCGTCAGGTCGAAAAGCATCAAATCACGGGCTTAGCTGCAGTTCCTCCTTTATGGATACAG
This sequence comes from Kangiella marina, assembly GCF_039541235.1. Taxonomy (NCBI): domain Bacteria; kingdom Pseudomonadati; phylum Pseudomonadota; class Gammaproteobacteria; order Kangiellales; family Kangiellaceae; genus Kangiella; species Kangiella marina. The sequence continues at coordinate 1,342,248 of NZ_BAABFV010000001.1, forward strand.
CTGGCTTCTCTGGAATGGCCAGAATCTGCTCAACGCACGCTTCGATACCTTACCAACAGTGGCGGCGTTATGCCTGAAGCAACCCTGAGCCAACTCAGACACTCTTTGCCAGATACCGCGCCTTACTTGATGTACGGACTAACCGAAGCCTTCCGCTCGACCTATTTAGAGCCCGCTGAACTGGAGCATCGTCCAAGCTCCATGGGAAAAGCCATTCCTGATGCTGAAATTTTGGTACTTCGGGAAGATGGCAGCGAATGTCAGCCGAATGAAGCGGGAGAGCTGGTACACCGCGGGGTGCATGTGAGCCTCGGTTACTGGAATGATCCCGCGAAGACAGCCGAACGCTTTAAGCCGCTTCCTGGCAAAGCACCTCACTTGCCCGAACTTGCGGTCTGGTCTGGCGACACAGTGAAACGCGACGAAGAAGGTTTTCTGTATTTTATTGGTCGCCAAGACGATATGATAAAATGCTCAGGTTACCGAATCAGCCCTGCTGAGCTTGAAGATACACTTTATCAGTTGGAGCTGATCAGCGAAGTGGTTGCGCTGGGAATTGCTGACGCCCAGCTAGGTCAGGCGGTTCTGATAGCGGTCAAGTTATCAGCGACAGCCCAAGCCGACGACAATGCCACCAATAGTATCAAGCGATATTGTCAGCGTGAGCTGCCCAATTTTATGCAGCCTAAATACATTGAGTTTGTCGATCAATTGCCACGAAACCCCAATGGCAAAATCGACCGCAAAGCACTACAACAAGAGTTCCACTATTTAGCGAACGCTTGAACCGTAACAAGTCCTGATAAATAAGGTTTATCCATGACGACAAAAACACACGCACCCATGACTCAGTTTTCAAACCAAAACAACGAGTTGTTGATTGCAGGAAAGACGGCGAGCCAAGTGGTGATGATTGCCGGTCAGACCCCTTGTTACGTCTATGATAAGGCTGTTATTAAAAGCAATGTGGATCGTTTGCGTCACTTTTTCCCCGATATCAGCATACACTACGCGATCAAAGCCAATCCTTATGCACCACTGGTGTGTTACCTGTCTGATCTGGTTGATGGACTTGATGTTGCTTCTGGACAAGAGCTAGCGCTCGCTTTAGGTACCTCAACTGACACCAACAACCTTAGTTTCGCTGGCCCCGGCAAGTCTCAACAAGAAATAGCCATGGCCATCAGTAGTGGCATTACCTTAAACGTCGAGTCACTCACCGAGTTGCAACGCATTATTGAATTGACCGAGCACACTCAATCGACCGCCGATATAGCTTTACGCCTTAATCCAGATTTCGAGCTGAAGTCCTCAGGCATGAAAATGGGTGGCGGCTCTCAGCAGTTTGGTATCGACGTCGAACAACTGGGCGCAGTGCTCGAATTATTACAACATCCTCGCTTAACGTTACGCGGACTGCACATTTTCACCGGGTCACAAAATCTTCGTCATGAGTCGATTATCAGTGCCCACAACAATATTTTTGCCTTAGTTAAACGTCTGATCGAACAATATAAACTCGAGATTCATCATCTCAATATCGGCGGCGGGTTTGGTATTCCTTACTTCCCAGGCGACACTGAGCTCGATCTTGAGCCTATCGCGCAAAACCTCAATCAGCTACGCCAGCAACATATTCAACAATTCGGTGACTGCGAAATCATTTTAGAGCTCGGCCGCTACTTAGTCGGTAACGCTGGCATTTATGTGTGCCAAGTAACGGATACTAAGATTTCAAGGGGTAAGCGCTTTTTAATCACAAACGGTGGCTTACATCACCACTTAGCCGCTTCCGGTAACTTCGGACAAATTATCCGTAAGAACTACCCTTTAGCCGTGCTTAATAAGATGGACGTTGTTGAAACGGAGGCGGTTGATGTTGTTGGTCCACTTTGCACACCGTTGGATATTTTAGGTAGCAATATTGAGCTACCCGCCGCCGAGATTGGCGATATCATCGGTGTCTTTCAGTCTGGAGCTTATGGTTTCAGCGCCAGCCCGCGCGATTTCTTAAGTCATCCACATCCTGTACAATTACTTCTTTAAAATTGGTTACTTAAGCTTATGTCCTTGTCATCGAGCCTGAAAAGCTTTTCCTTAGCGGTATTGCGTCTTCCTCTAAAACTATTGGTCAGAGAAAAGCGCGCGCCTTCAGATCCCGTTTCCGAGTTTCAGCTATCGGAGCAGGATCACATTGTTTACGTTCTACGCACTCAATCCATGACATCGATCGAGCTGTTACGGCGTCAAGGCGAACAGCTGGGCCTGCCAAAAGGCGCCGCTACCGATTACAAGCGCAATGTTCCATCGAAAGGAAGCTGTTTATTTTTAAACAAACGACCAAGCTTTTTTCGCCGCAACAGAGTCAATGCCGATCATAAGACCAGCTTGGTTAAGCTTTTAAACGCTCAACAAGCGAACCCAAATATCAATTACAAGCTGGTTCCCGTATCGGTTTACTGGGGACGCAACCCTGGTAAAGAACGATCCTTTTTCCGCTACTTCATATCCAGCATCGAAGAGTCGGGCCGTTTCGGTAAGTTTCTAATTATATTATTCTCGGGCCGCCAATGTTTATTACAATACGGTCAACCCATTGCGCTGAACTCTCCCGAACTTGACCTAGAAGCCGACCCAAGTCGTAATGCCCATAAATTAAGTCGTATAATGCGCATTCACTTCAATCGCGCTTGGGTAGCTACGGTGGGACCTCGTACTGAAAATCGTCGTGAATTGATTGCCGGTATCGTCGCTTCTGATCCGGTGCAGCACGTTATTCAGCGTGAAAAGACCAAGGGCAAACGCTCTGAACAGGATCTTAAAAAAGAAGCCGGTAAATACGTCAAAGAAATTGCTGCCAACTTTAGCCCGCGCATGATCCGCTTTCTTTCCAGCATCCTAACCCGCGTGTGGTATAAGATTTATGCTGGCATCGAAGTTAACAACTTAAAGCAAGTGCGGCAGATGGCCAAAGATCACGAGATCATCTATGTGCCCTGCCACAGAAGTCATGCCGACTATCTTCTGCTGTCTTATCAGCTGTATCATGAAGGATTAGCACCGCCGCACATTGCTGCCGGTATTAATCTTAACTTCTGGCCTGCCGGTTCAATCCTGCGTCGCGGTGGCGCTTTTTTCTTACGCCGCAGCTTCCGCGGCAACCGTCTTTACGCCGCCGTTTTTAACGAATACCTCTATCGTCTATTCAACAAAGGTACTCCTGTAGAATATTTCCAAGAAGGCGGAAGAAGCCGCACGGGACGCTTGTTGTCACCCAAGACTGGAATGTTAGCGATGACGGTACAAAGCCTGTTGCGCGGCCTTAAAAAACCAATTCTTTTTGTCCCGGTCTATATTGGTTATGAACGCATGTTCGAAGGCAAAAGCTATGTTGGCGAGTTACGCGGAAAAACCAAACAGAAGGAATCATTCGGCCAATTACTCGGCGTGCGTAAAGCGCTAAAACGCTTTTACGGCAAGGTCTATTTAAACTTTGGTGAACCCTTTAAGCTTCAAGACTTCCTTGATCAGCGCGAGGTGGATTGGCGACAAGCTTCGCTTGACCAAGATGATCGCCCTGAATGGCTATCGAATGCTGTAACTGCCCTTGGCGATGAAATCAATCGACGTATCAATGCCGCAGCCAGCGTCAACAGCGTTTGTTTGGTCAGTCTCAGTCTATTAGCAACACCGCGCCAAGCAATGGACAAACAGGAGTTAGTGTCGCATCTCGATATGCTGCTAACGCTCGCCAAGTCCGCGCCATACAGCGTCTACACCAACTTACCGGAAAATAGTGGTCTAGAACTTTTAAATACCGCGCTTAAACTAGGCATGGTGCAAGAACTGTCCGATCCTGCTGGCGATGTGGTTTTTATTGAAGGTGATGAAGCCGTACTCTCGACTTATTACAGCAATAATATTTTGCACATTTACGCCCTCCCATCGTTAATAGCAGCTATCTTCCAGCGCCATGAACGAGTTTCGCGCATCCAAGTCCTTGACTTAGTCAAACTGATCTATCCTTTCTTGTACCAAGAGTTGTATATCCGCTGGACGTACGACGAGCTTGAGCAACAAATAACGACCATCATTGATAGCTTCATCGCGCTTGGCATGTTGCTTGAAAAGGATAATGAACTGACAGTTCCTGCAGACGAAGATTCAAACTGGTCAAGATTGATGACCTTGGCTCAAGCAGTACAACCTGCCCTACAACGTTATGCCATTAGCTTAACCTTGTTACACAGCCTCCAAGAAGGCGAAACCCTGCGCCGAGCAGAGCTTGAGCAAGAGAGCCAGAAGCTAGCCCAACGCATAGCGGCCTTACACGGCATTAACGCGCCAGAATTTTTTGACAAAAACCTATTCAGGAACTTGGTCAAAGTACTTAAAGATGAGGACTGGGTGGATCACACCGAAGGTGCGGGTATGCGCCCAACGGACGCTTGTTTGCTACTTTACAATACCGTTCTAAGCTTGCTTAGCGTGCCGGTGCAACAAGGCTTACAGCAAGCTTTACGCAGCTTGCAACAAACAAAACAGTTAGCCCAGCCAGTAGTGGAAAGCGAGCCCAAGGAATAAGGCCATTCCAACATAATTATTATTTAAAAAGGCGTTGAAGCATTCGGTCGGATGACGTTTGCGACAGCGCCACATCTGCCGCACAATCAGCGCCGCAGCAATAATCCAACCAATGTAGTAATAAAAAGACAACTCTAATTGCTGTCCCACAAGTAACATGCCAAAGAGAAACATCCCTTGTATGGTGCTTATCAACGCCAAATCCATATCGCCAAACAGAATTGCAGTCGACTTTAAACCGAGCCTTAAGTCATCATCTCGATCAACCATGCCGTATAAGGTGTCATAGGCAAGCACCCAAAGCAGTGTCGCCACATAAATTAACCACACCAAATTTGGTACGTCGCCAGTTATCGCGGCGAAAGCCATCGGGATTCCCCATGAAAACGCTGCGCCTAGAACCGCCTGTGGATAATAGGTATAACGCTTCATAAAGGGATAGGTTGCCGCTAGTAATAGCGCCACTACGCTCAAGCCGATAGTCAACCAATTCAACGTTAATACCAGTGCTAAAGCACATAACACCAGTAACAAAAACAAGGTTACGGCTTCACTACTTGCCACTTTGTTTTGCGCTAAAGGTCTCGATTTCGTGCGCTCAACATGCGCATCAAAATCCCTATCAGCAAAATCGTTAATCACACAGCCGGCAGAGCGCATAAAAAAGACACCCAAACAAAACACGACTAAAATCCACCAATTAGGAATGCCTTCGGCAGCGATCCATAATGCCCATAAGGTTGGCCACAGCAAAAGATACGTGCCGATCGGCTTATGCAACCGCATCAACTGCGCGTAATGTTCCCAGTGTTCTTTTTTTAAGAGTAGTTTCATGATGATAACTTATTAACGGTATAGGGGTGAGTCGGGTAAAAAAACCTCTAACAGCAATAACACCTTTTGTGACTGGGCATTTGACCACAGTGAGCGTCGTGCCCACAGATCGCTAACCCCATCGTTAAAGTTCGCATACTGTTTTGCCATTTGATACAAGCGATGCTCTGGCGTTAGCTGCATCACTTCGAGTGATTCCCTTCTTAACTCGCTCGACGTAAACAGTATGCTGCCCAAAGGCTTCGTACCCAAATCCAGAATTAACTGACCTTCACTCGCCGGCACTAACGTTCGCGCAAAAATCCAAGGCTCTTTTGGCCCATACAGCATAACTTCACGAACTTGGCTCTCATTATCCGTTAAAGCCAGTAACTCAGCTTCTTTCTTTGTCGCCTTTTCGGTCGCTTCTTTCAGTAAATCCAAGCGAACTTCGGGCACATAGTGACTCAGCTTCTGGGTCAAAGATCCAAATTCGGCCACCCACTCAGCAACCTGATAAGGCAATTCACGAATCACATCATCATTGGCACTACGCCATACCTTTAAATCCATGCAGTTATTATGCTCACCCAAAATTTCATTGTCGATTATTGTACTGGATTCATTCTGTAAACCCTAGCCGCAATCATGCTGCAAGCTTCTCATCCATAGCTTGAACTTCTTGAAAAACACTGGCCTGCGTGCCTTAATAGGTAGAGTGAGAGGTTTTACAGGAGCTCATTATGGCGTTAACAAAGGTAGAAAGCTATACGGACAATATGCAAGCGCACATTGCCAAAGGATTACTTGAAGCCCATGGTATAGAAGCAACCATCTTGCACGATGGCTTCCACAGTACTTATGGTTCAGCGATTGGCGAAGTACCTTTAATGGTGGACGAAGAGAACCTGGTTCGTGCCAAAGAAATCCTTCATCAAGAACTCAAGGACGATAACCTGGACTCCTTCTCAGCTTAAGACTAACGGTCGGCTAAGACGGTGCCATCCCTTTAAACTTCAACCGGGTTATTCAGTTTCCACACTTCAAAACCACCATCCATGCTGTAAACCTCTTTAAAGCCCTGAGCAGCAAAGTACTGTGCCGCCGGTTGGCTGCTATGGCCGTGATAGCAAACCACCACTAACGGTGTTTCTTTGTCGGTACTGTCAATATAATCCGCCGCGTTCTGATTATTGATATTCACCGAATCCGGCATATGGCCTGCGGCAAAAGATTGCGGATCACGAATATCAATCACATGGATCGATTGCTTTTCGCTCATCCGATTGACGTCATCAATACTGATACATTTAAAATTCATAGTCAGACTACTAAAACGCTTTTATCTTTGAAGTTAACACACCGAGAGCTCCACCCGATACCAAGCCGATTAAATGTGCCGCGTTGGCAATGCCCATCATGCCTGTAGAGTTGAGCACAAAGCCTAGTACTAACCAAATCATCATAAATTGCATAATTCCTGGGTGCAGCTCGACTCGGAAGAATGGATCAAATTTACGGCGCATGAAGATGAACCCAAGCAACCCATACACCACACCCGACATGCCGCCAAAAATATACCGTGGGCTGACATAGCCTTCCATTAAATACTCAGCAAAATATTGTGCCATGTTAGATGCGATGCCGATCACCAACACCAAGCCAAGCAAGTACCAAGGCCCGCGCTCTTTTTCGATTGAACCACCCAGATCCCATAACCACATCATGTTAAAAATTAGATGAATCGGCAGCGAACCAATCATAAAATGTAAAAAGATTGGCGTCACCAGTCGATGAACTTGGCCCTGTAGTATCAGCTCCCAGTTAAACGTGAAATAATCGGTGACGCTATTGGTACCAGACAAAGTGACAATACTGACCACAACGCTGATGGCGACCAATAATTTAGTCATCCATCCTGCCCGCATTAAAAAGTCTTTCAACATAGCAATTACTTCTCTCTTACCATTCTAATGTGTGGGATTCCATCTTCGAGATACGGCTCTGAAACGGTGTCAAAACCCAGTGACTGGTAAAACGTTTCCAAATACGCCTGAGCACTGACAGTAATCGGCCGCTTAAACTTATGATCAATATGCTCAATCGCACGCTCCATAAGTATTCGTGAAATTCCTTCACGGCGATGAGGCTGAGCCGTACAAACACGACCAATCGCACAGTAGTCTTTTCCCGCTAACCGAGTGTCATACATTCTGGCGTAAGCCACTAGGTTCTCACTGTCATCGCGTACCAACAGATGGGTCGCAGCAGGATCTTGACCATCCACATCTTGGTAAGCACACGCTTGCTCGACCACAAATACTTCAGAACGTAACGCCAAAAGCTGGTAGAGCTCGATGGTATTCAGCTCTTCCCAGCCCTTTATCTCATACAGGTAATCAGCCATTAAACGCTTAAGAATCCCAGCTCAGTACCACTTTACCTGACTGGCCACTCGCCATGGTTTCAAAACCTTCTTCAAACTTATCGATCTCAAAACGATGGGTAATCACTGGCGACAAGTCCAAACCCGATTGCAGCATGGCAATCATCTTGTACCAGGTTTCATACATTTCACGACCATAAATACCTTTGATGATTAAGCCTTTGAATATCACTTGGTTCCAGTCAATCGCCATATCGCTTGAAGGAATACCTAGCATCGCAATTTTACCGCCATGATTCATGGTGTTTAACATCGAAGCGAAGGCTGGTGGTGCGCCAGACATTTCTAGTCCAACGTCAAAGCCTTCGGTCATACCTAATTCATTCATGACATCTTCAAGCTTTTCTTTGGTCACATTAACCGTGCGCGTGGCGCCCATCTGTTTTGCTAAATCCAGACGGTAATCATTCATGTCGGTAATCACAACGTGGCGCGCGCCAACATGCTTAGCAATCGCAGCAGCCATCATGCCAATTGGCCCAGCACCCGTGATCAGAACATCTTCTCCCACTAGGTCAAACGATAAGGCAGTATGCGCAGCATTACCAAATGGGTCCAAAATCGAGGCGACATCATCTGAAATGTCGTCTGGAATCTTGTAAGCATTTTCAGCAGGAATTACCAAGTATTCACCAAAGGCTCCAGGACGGTTAACGCCAACGCCTTCAGTGTTTCGGCATAAGTGACGGCGGCCTGCACGACAGTTACGACAGAAACCACAGGTAATATGACCTTCACCTGAAACGCGATCACCCACTTGGAAGCCTTTAACTTCTTGACCTACTTCTTCGATGATTCCGACATATTCATGACCCACCGTCATCGGCACAGGAATGGTTTCTTGCGCCCACTCATCCCAGTGGTAAATATGCATATCGGTGCCGCAAATTGCAGTCTTCTTAATTTTAATCAACACATCATTGTGCCCAAGCTCTGGCTTAGGATGGTCAACCATCCAGATTCCTTTTTCCGCTTTAGCCTTACTCAATGTTTTCATAGGATTCTCTGCTGTTAATGGTTTCTCGTAATAGCAACCATATTTACACTGTCATCCTGAACTTGATTCAGGATCTTTATAATCGTTAGAGTGCGCCAAACGAGATCCTGAATCAAGTTCAGGATGACACTCTGTTTTGGCTTCACTCTCACAACAATTTACTGTATTACGCCCAACTCTTTGCCCACTTTCTCGAAGGCAGCAATGGCGCGATCAATATGTTCAATGTCGTGTGCTGCTGACATTTGCGTACGAATTCTTGCCTGCCCTTTCGGCACCACAGGGAATGAGAAGCCTATCACGTAGATACCTTCTTGCAGCATTTTATCGGCAAAATTACTGGCTAATGATGCATCGCCCAACATTACAGGAATAATCGGGTGTTCGCCTGGGACTAAATCAAAACCCAAAGCCGTCATCTTTTCACGGAAGTATTCACTGTTATGCTTTAATTTCTGGCGCAATTCATCACCGCTTTCCAGCATATCCAACACACGCAAACTGGCTGATGCAATCACCGGCGCTAATGTGTTTGAGAATAAGTAAGGACGCGAGCGCTGACGTAACCACTCCACAATTTCTTTACGCGCAGAAGTATAACCGCCCGAAGCACCGCCTAACGCTTTACCCAATGTGCCCGTAATAATATCGACACGATCCATGACACCACAATGTTCATGCGTACCACGGCCTTTATCGCCGATAAAGCCAACCGCATGCGAATCATCAACCATCACCAACGCATTGTATTTATCCGCAAGATCGCACACGCTTTCTAAGTCAGCGATAATGCCATCCATTGAGAAAACACCGTCGGTCACAATCAATTTATAACGCGCACCATCAGCATCCGCCTGTTTTAACTGTTTTTCCAGGTCTGCCATGTCGTTATTGCTATAGCGGTAACGCATCGCTTTACACAAACGCACCCCGTCAATAATCGAAGCATGGTTTAACGAGTCAGAAATAATGGCGTCTTCTTTCGACAAAATCGTTTCGAACAAACCAGTATTGGCATCAAAACACGATGAATACAAAATCGTATCTTCCATCCCAAGGAAGTCGCTGATACGGCTTTCTAATTCTTTATGGACATCTTGTGTACCACAAATAAAACGCACCGAAGCCATACCATAGCCTTGCTTATCAAGCGCGGCCTTGCCCGCTTCAATCAATTCAGGACTGTTCGCCAAGCCTAGATAGTTGTTGGCACAAAAGTTTAGAACGCTTTCACCAGAAGTGACGTGGATATCCGCGGCCTGCTGCGAATCGATCACACGCTCTTTCTTGTATAAGCCTTCGGACTTAACGTCCTCAATTTGAGACTGGAGATGACTTAAGAAATCTTTATTCATGGAACACCCTTATGAAATATTACGATCTGACCAACCTTGTAGCTCCGCCAGACCCCTGAAGGTTTACTAAATTGCCGTTATTCTAACATTGATACACCCTAGATTCCTTAGCCTCAATACTTTTTATTGACAGATTAAGATATCTAATTACACTTTCTACTGTCTAACAAGGAGAATATATGGGAACCATTTTTCAAATCATAGGAATCATCGTCGTTAGCCTAATCGTTTTACTCATTTTAGGGTATTTTGGACTCAAATATTACATAAGGCTTAAGGTTGGTAAGCAGCTGTCAAAAGTTATAGAGCACGGCCCCCTCGATCAGCCTGCACGAATCACTTTGGAACAAGCTTTAAAAGATGACATAAAGTCATCGGAATTCCACCAATACGTAAACACCGTTAAATCACTGGATATGATAGAAGTTGGATATTTCACTATACCCCAACTCAATGACACGCAACTTTACGCGGCTTATTCCCCTGATAAAAAAGCTTGTATCGTCATTTATTCCCATATTATAGGTTGTTTCTTTGATGTCGTGGCACCGCTTTCAGACGGCACCAACTTAACCTTCAGCACAGCCCCTTTCGCAGAGGGCATGGATTATCCGCCGGGCGAGGAAAAGCACTTTCTCCCCCAAGAAACCACAGTTAATGAAGCCTATCAAATGCTGTTGGATGATGGTCGCCAGCGTTTGACCCTTGAATTACCGTTTAAAGACTATTTTGAGCAAGCCTATGCTAAAGAGATGGACTGGCGTTTAACCCAAGGAATGACTGAGCATGAAATCCGTAATCAAGCGGCTTTAAATGGTCAGCAGGTATCAGAAGAAGATATCTACGCTGCTCTTGAAGAACAAAATCAACTCTATTCCGAAGAGCTAGATAAGTTAGTAATTGCCAACTTCCTCGATAGCGACCATATTACGGCTAAAGAATGGAATCAGTATCAAGATCATTTATTAGTAGTACACGAGAAGACTTCTTTGGAGTACTTACAGGAAGTTCTTCACTGGCATATCAATGACCTTTCCCCGAATAATACCTTTGCCAATATTATTGATAGAGCAAAAAATTGCTTTGAACTTATTTCAGAGTTAAACAATTATTTGCCCGAACAAAAGCAATTACAACTCATTGGACAGGTGCAAGATCCAGTAGACGCAAAATTCTACTATAACCCTAACTTCTTTTGATAGCTGACTTTCTGTGCCTCACTCAAAACACGCCGTGAGGCACTTATTCACCAAACGAACTGTTTGTTGCTGACGCGATCTACCAATTTATTCTGTATCGTTAATGCGTCGTCCAACATGATATAAGGAATGTCGATATGGTGTGCCCCAACTATCGCTCCCGCAGTATCCACTTCTAATTTAGCCATGCCATAACGGCGGTCAAAGAGACTTTCCTTGACTTGAACGGTTTGGATTTTGCTTAAGCGGACGTAGGTTTCTTTTTTGAAAATAACACCACTTTTGAAGCCGATCATGTCTTGATCGAGGCAATATGCCGTATTTTTAACGTAAGCCTTGGCGTAAAAATAACTTAAGATCGCCAACACTAGAAAGGCAGGAATGATCCAGCCCCAGTGCACCAATGCCAGTGGCGCCGACAACACCGCACTGATCAATACGAGTTTCTTAGTAATTCTTTTTACAGCTAAAGACTCAATGCCCTGCCACTCGATCGCTTGCCAACTAATGTCTGGCTGAATGTCATTGAGTATTTCTGGACGACGCTCTTGTGCAAACAAAGGCGCAACCTCTTTAATCGCCAACCCCTGATTTTCGTGATTTACTCCGCCAGCCGTTTCAACACTCACGGTTAAACGCTTAAACCACCGGTGTAACAGCGAATTGCGTACCGTTAAGGTCTGAATGCGTGACATCGGGATGGTCGCTTGCATTCGTGTCAACAAACCCATGGTCGCCTGCAACTTCCCTTTATTTTTCAGTAATTCGAAATCGTGCAACTTAAACAAAGCAAAGGTAATCGATAGCAGCCATAACCCTAATAGCCCCATGACCGCTAGCACTAGACCATAAACCACGATGGTTAAGGCTCCAAAGTCACCTAGCACACTATCAAAACTGGCGGTTAACCAATTGGCAATGCTGACAATCTTATTTTCAATATAGTCTTTTAACGCACCATCGCTTAACTGCGACAGGAAACCAAACACCACCGCCAGAATCACTAAGCCCTTATTAGTAATGACTCCATAGCGCACAATTTCACTAAAAGGCATCCGCAGCAGCGAGGGTTTGGATGGCGTCACACCCTCGTCTTGTGTTTGCTCATCTTCAGCTTCGCCCTCCTCACTTCCATGCACCAGGCGTTTCAGCTCCTTCACCGCCGCCATATCCACGACATTGATCACCGCTTCAGGCTTGCCCCCCGATGCTGACTCTAACTGCACCGTGACCACGCCCAAAATACGATGTAATGGGTTTTGCGTCAGGTTTAAATTTTGAATACGCTTATAAGGCACCTGACGTTCATTCCTGAAAATAATCCCTTCTTTGACGCGTATCTGGTTGGGCTCAAGCCAATAACGATAAAACCGATACTGAATAACCGAGGCTAGACTCACTAACAGGGCAATCGCTAGCGCAATGTATTCCCAATAACTGCCACCAGGTCCAACTAAAGCAATCAATACCGGAAATAGGATCTTCTTGATATTATCCAAGAGGATAAAAATAGGCGATGTTTTATGGAGCTTTCGTTCTTCCTTAGACTGCATCATCGTCGCCATCTTGTCTGAGTTGCTCCCTGAGATCGTTTGCAACCTCAAATTCCAAGCCATCCAACGGCACTGAGGCATCACGAGTACCGGCGGTATAAACCACCAGCTTGGCCAGCTTATATTTGCGCTGCAAAGGGCCTTGAGCCACATCAGTATGCTGAATACGATTTCGTGGCACTAGTGTTTTTCGACGCCATAATACTCCTCGCTGAATATAGAGGCCTTCCTCCGTCAGCCAATACCAAGTGTACTGATACGATTTTCGCGCCCACACAAACCCCAGCAAAAAGATAAACAACACCGCGGCAGCTATTATCCCGCAAAGTAGCCAACTTGCTGCAATAAACGAGACCACGCCCCCTGCAATCATCAATATCGCAGCGAAAATACCGTGGCTTATTCGTGAGGCTTTTATCGAATCGGGATGCAGCTGTAGCGACTCTTCTGGCCTGACATCAATAAGTGATTGTTTTTCTGACATTATTCTCTCCTTTGAAGGCCATATTATAGTCAGTGATAGACTCTTGACCAGCGCCTAAATGTTACAGTGTTTATCTGACCTAAGGGTCTTAGCGATCCCTCTGTCTTTGTCTCAGCCAAGCTTCAAGACCGCCATGTAAGCTGTAAACACAGCTATAGTCTGACTCAATCAATCTATGCGCGGCATTAAAACTCTTTTGGCCGAGCTGACAAACAATCACCACAGGCTCGTCAGGATCAAGCTCATTAATCAGGTTTGCAAACTCAGTAATCGGGGTTGATAGCGACTTATCAGCAACTAGCTGACTCTCGTCGAGCGCCTGCTCATCACCAGTGACATTGATCACCAGCGGTGCGTCCGACTGCTTCAACCACACTGCCAGCTGTTGCGGCTCAATAAACTGTACCGCTTCGGATTCTTCGGCAACAAACTTAGCCATTCTTCAACAACTCCAACATCGTTCGCGTAACCTCTTCCGGTTCATCAGCATGAGTAATCGCGGAAATCATGGCAATCCCTGATACCCCAGTGTTCATCACTTGTGGCAGTCGCTGGAGATTGATGCCGCCAATTGCCACCCACGGATAATCTGGCAACAAATTCTTCCACTTCATTAAATTATCAATACCATGTGGTATCCACGGCATGTCTTTACTATCGGTGTGGTAAACAGGTCCGCATGCCAAGTAACTCGGCTTAATCGCATGAGCACGAGCCACTTCATAATAGCAGTGCGTGCTTAACCCTAAGCGCAAGCCGGCTTTAGCAATGGCTGTGAGATCAGCCGTTTCCAAGTCTTCTTGCCCCAAGTGCACACCATATGCTCCATGCTGAATGGCGAGAGACCAGTAATCATTAATAAATAATCGTGCTTGGAAATTCTCAGCTATCTGTATCGCCTTTTTGATTTCATCTTCTAAGGCTTGGCCCTGTAAATCCTTCACACGCAATTGAATCGTTGTGACGCCTAATGGTAACAGCCGCTCTAACCAGTCAGCGCGATCAACTACGGGATACAGACCCAACGCACCCTGCTCCGTGCAGCGAGGAAAATCATAGGGGATAGGATCGCTCATATCAGCAGTAAGCAGAGGAACATCTCGCGCCTCATGCGGCCAAGTCAAAGGTTTGAGTGGCCCTTTTTGCTCCCCTCCTTGGCTGGTAATACTGTAGCCGTGTCGTAATCCTTGATTCAGTAACATCTTACCAATGACCACCGAGTCCTCTAGCGTATTCTGATGGGCTAATGCGGCTGTCATCGCTGACGCTAGCACACAGCCAGTGCCTCGGGTATTGACGGTGTTTTGTTTTTTACTGTGCAACCAAAACGACTGTTGATCGGTCACAAAATAGTCGTGTAAAAAATCATCCGTTGCCGTTTCTAAAGATTCCGTATGCCCACCCTTGACCAGCACCGCTTTTACGCCACGATCCAATAATACTTCGGCTGCTTGCACGATCGTTTTTTCGTCTTTAACCTCGACACCACTCAACACACTGAGTTCTGGAATGTTAGGGGTTAACAAACTTGCGTGCGGCAATAACCCTTTGTATTGCACCATGGTGTCTGCATCCACCAATGGCTTACCCGAACTGCTGATCAGCACCGGATCGATAACAACCGAGCCCGAATAGCTTTCGACAAAATCCAGTAACGCCTGAAGGGCGTCTTGAGTTGGAATCAAGCCAACTTTAATTGCAGCTGGGAAAAAGTCAGTTTTGAGCGCTTCAAACTGCACAGCAATCTGTTCGTAAGTAAGAGGGTTTACCGCAATGACGTGGTGATTATTCTGCGCGGTGACGGCAGTGGTTATCATACAAGGATGCACACTCAAAGCTTCCATTGCTCTAACGTCCGCCACTTGACCCGCTAATCCTGCAGTATCCGAACCAGCGACCGTCCATACCACCGGCTTATGATCGGCTACCATTAACCCTCGCCTTTATCCTGTTGCCAAAAAGGAGTTCCCAAAACGGGCGTGCTTGGTTTCGCCATATCCCTTACCGGCATAGCACCCGCTTCAAAAGCTTGGCGGCCCGCTTCCACGCCAGCTTTAAAAGCGCCAGCCATCATCACAGGATCTTCTGCCTGCGCCACGGCTGTATTGAGTAGCACCGCATCAAAGCCCATCTCCATTGCTTGCGCAGCATGCGATGGTAACCCTAATCCAGCATCAATCACCATCGGAACATCTGGCAACCTTTGACGTAGCGTTTGCAAGGCATAAGGATCGCTTAAACCACGTCCAGTACCTATTGGCGCGCCCCAAGGCATTAAAATATGACAGCCAGCATCGAGTAAACGCTGACATAACACCAGATCATCCGTGCAATAAGGAAAGACTTCAAAGCCACGCTTAACCAGTTCTTTGGTCGCCTCGACCAACTGAAACGGATCCGGCTGTAAATTGTATTCGTCACCAATAACTTCTAACTTGATCCAGTTCGTCTGAAACAACTCACGCGCCATTTCAGCCGTAGTTACTGCTTCTTTAACCGTATGACAACCCGCCGTGTTTGGGAGCCAGTGACAATCCAGTTGATTAATTTGTTTCCAGAAATTTTCCCCGCCTTGTCCTTCACGTCGCACTGACACGGTAACAATGTCCGCACCCGAAGCACGTATCGCATCCAGCATGATCTGCGGCGACGGATATAAAGCCGTACCTAAAAACAATCGACTGTTAACATCTTTACCACCGATTTTTAGCATACTTTTCTCTTTAAATATTCTTAAGACCAGACTTAGCTCAAGCCTTAAAGCTAACTCCTAATCCCCTTATATTGAGCTAAGGTTTGTGTAAAACATAGCAAACCGCAGGAAGTCATGTTTACATGACCTCAATATCGGGGTGGCCTTCTTTTGGACACTTTTCTTGGCCAAGCAAGAAAAGTGTCAACTAAAAATTTGATTAGAACAGATTATTCATAATCGACTAAGCCCAAATGCCGGTTAAGCGATTTAAAATTTTAGCCGCCCTGCATCGGCTGAACAATCTCCAACTTATCATTCTCTTTCAACACCGTTTCACCATAAAGCGATCTCGGTACGAACTCCATGTTCACTGCAATCGCAAAATTCCCTTCTTGCTGATACCATTCAATAAATTGTGACAAGGTCATACCTTGTTCAATATCCAACACTTCATCATTCACTTCAATTTGCATATTGAACATTTCCTATTTCTTGATTCACTTCTTGCTCAAACTCTTTAATCGCTTGTTCTACCACTGCCGGTGCTAACAAAATTCCATGGCGATAAAGCCCGTTGATTTTTGTTATGCCACTTTGGGTTTTTACCCAAGGCAAATTATTGGGTAATGCAGGTCGGCAATTGACGACACTATTAATAATTCTTGCTTCACCAAAACCCCGATGCACACTATAAGCAGCGGACAGCAGCTCTAAACTTGAACGCACCGACACTGGGCTATAGTCCTCGCTTTCAATTTCTGTCGCACCAATCAAATACAGATTATTCGGCCTTGGCACTACATAGATTCGATAACGAGGATGAATGAGTCGTGTTAAATGCTTAATGCTCACATCTGGTGCTTGTAACCACAACAACTCGCCGCGAACCGCACGAAGCGGTAAATCATTTTTAGCGCCCAGTCCGCGACAATCAAAAACCCAATCAAACGCTTCAGTAGTTCCTTCTGCTTCGATCTGGCCGTTGCTAAGGGTGCTAATACGCTTCCCGTAATGAATCGTGACGCAATCACTGTGTTCCAACTCATTCATCACACTATGCATCAAACCAACCGGATCAATCTGCCCTTCCGTAGGTAAATATAAACCGTCACCCAAATGGCTAAGATCCTCTTCTTTTTCAGCAACGGCTATTTTCTTAACCAGTGTTTGCGAAGCCTTTTCAGCACCAAGTTTTCGTTGTATCACACGATAAAAATGATCCAGCTCTACCCTGTCGCTGCCATGCGCTGTAACCAATGATCCGGTTTGACGATAAAACACTGGAGTAGTTAACTGTTTTAACCACTGTGGATACAGTTTCATCGAGTGATTACCCAATTCAAAAATATCCAACTCCGCCATTTCAAGTTCAGCCAGCGGTGACAAGATCCCGGCAGCCGCAAAAGAGCAAGCACTTTCCTCACCCTTTTGTTGCTTATCGTAAAGCGTTACTTGATGGCCGCGCTTTGCCAGACGCCATGTTAATAAACGTCCAGCAATTCCAGCGCCGATAACAGCTAGCTTCATCTCAAATGTTAGTCCGTTAATTCAACGTAAATTTCGCCACCCTGCTTTTTAAACTCTTCTGACTTTTCTTGCATCCCTTGCTCGATTTTTTTCTTTTCTGCCGCATAGTCACGCACGTCCTGACTGATTCGCATCGAGCAGAACTTTGGTCCACACATTGAGCAGAAATGCGCTACTTTTGCAGAGTCTTTCGGCAGAGTTTCATCGTGGAATTCACGTGCTGTATCCGGATCCAAACCTAAATTAAATTGATCTTCCCAGCGGAATTCAAAGCGCGCTTTAGATAATTCATCATCACGGTAGCGAGCGCCTGGATGACCTTTCGCGACGTCTGCTGCATGAGCCGCTAACTTATAAGTAATGATCCCGGTTTTCACATCATCACGATTTGGTAAGCCTAAATGTTCTTTCGGCGTCACGTAACATAGCATCGCACAACCGTACCAGCCGATCATCGCTGCACCGATACCTGATGTGATGTGATCGTATCCCGGTGCGATGTCGGTCGTTAATGGTCCAAGCGTATAGAAAGGCGCTTCATCACAAGCTTCTAATTGCTTTTCCATGTTTTCTTTAATCATGTGCATTGGCACATGACCAGGCCCTTCGATCATCACCTGAACATCATGTTTCCATGCAATTTTCGTCAACTCGCCCAGCGTTTCTAACTCGCCAAACTGCGCTTCATCATTGGCATCCGCTAATG
Source organism: Kangiella marina (assembly GCF_039541235.1). NCBI lineage: Bacteria > Pseudomonadati > Pseudomonadota > Gammaproteobacteria > Kangiellales > Kangiellaceae > Kangiella > Kangiella marina. The sequence goes on from NZ_BAABFV010000001.1 coordinate 1,360,607, forward strand.
AGCCTGGACGCAAACCATCACCTAATGAAAAGCTCACATCATAAGCTTTCATGATTTCACAAATTTCTTCGAAGTGGGTGTATAAGAAGTTTTCTTTGTGATGTGCGATACACCATTTCGCCATGATAGAACCACCACGCGAAACGATTCCCGTGACACGCTCAGCAGTAAGCGGTACATAGCGCAACAAGACGCCTGCGTGAATCGTAAAGTAATCCACCCCTTGCTCTGCTTGCTCAATCAACGTATCTCGGAAAACTTCCCACGTCAGATCTTCCGCTACACCATTTACCTTTTCTAGCGCTTGGTAAATCGGCACAGTACCAATCGGCACTGGTGAGTTACGCAAAATATAATCGCGTGTGGCGTGAATGTTTTTACCGGTCGATAAATCCATCACAGTGTCACCACCCCAACGCGTTGACCAAACTAATTTTTCAACTTCCTCTTCGATGCTCGAAGTCACCGCAGAATTACCAATATTCGCATTAATCTTAACTAAAAAGTTACGACCAATAATCATCGGTTCTAATTCGGTATGATTGATATTAGCAGGGATAATCGCACGACCTTCTGCAACCTCTTTACGTACAAACTCAGGGGTAATCTCATCCGGTGTATTAGCGCCAAACGAATTACCCTTTAATCGCTTTTCGCGTTCTTCAGAGGTTTCGGCTTCTAACCACTCTTGGCGACGTTGATTCTCACGAATCGCAATATATTCCATCTCAGGTGTAATAATGCCTTTGCGAGCATAATGCAGCTGAGTAACATTTTGTCCCGATTTAGCACGCAATGGTTTTCGCTGTAAATCAGGGTTGTGCGTGGCGAAGGCTTTATCGCCATCAGTGTAGCCATTATCAATCGGCTTAATCTCGCGGCCTTCATATTCTTCAACGTCACCACGACCGACGACCCAGCCACGACGAGTTTCTGCTAAGCCTTTGCGGACATCAATCTCAGCATTGGGATCGGTATAGGGGCCTGAAGTGTCGTAAACCGTGACTTTACCTTTGTTGGTTAGCTGAATTTCACGCATCGGCACACGAATATCTTTATGGATTTGGCCCTCGATATACACCTTTTTAGATGCCGGAAGGGGGTCGCGTGTAATGGTATGTTGATTTAATTCAATCGGATCGTTCTTTGCCATGTTGGTCTCCAAAAACTAGGTCTCTACTATTGAGGCTCCAACCGTTGTGACCGACGCAAAAAAGATAATAGGACAAGGGACCGTTCGGAATGTTATTTCACCCTTGAGGCTACTCTTCCCTACGCCGATGCTAATCGGATCAGGTAATACGGGTTCCGAGCTTCATCCTATGCTAGGACTTAGCTCGAGTCTCAGCCTAACGCACGCTCACTTTAATTAAGCATCCACGCTCCGGCACCCCGAGAGATGCAATCATTATAGGGGTTAAGTCGTGGGAATTCTATCCGTCTCGTACGATTTTTATACTTTCGACATAAACCAGTTCACAAGCACCGCCGCCGGTATCATCGCGCTTTAACGAGCTTCTCCACTTCCAGCCATTTTCTCCGTGGACCTCGACCAATTGGCCTTTTATCGTCACAATCTGCCCAGGCTTTACAGCATCTAAATCATCTTTTATCCAGCTTTGCGCTGGGATCATGTGCATATTGGCGCTGTGAGTCTCGATTTCTTTTTGCGGTATTGGCGCTGTTTGATAGCGATAACGATACCAACGTCCCGATTGGCTGAAATTTATGTGCTGCAATACCGCTTCGTCCGACATTCTTCCCCAGCCTAACGCCAAGTCTGTTGGTGAAATAGCGGCACCATCATCAAAACGATAATCTTCCCTCAATATCACTTTAGCTGTGATTGAAAACTCTGCTAATGGCTTGACTTTGAAACCCTTATAGTTAAATTCGATGGGTTGCTCGATCATCACTTGCTCGGGCGCTTGCGGTGCGAACACACCATCACCCAACACCACCTCTTTAGAACTCAAGACCCATATCAGAAGCGCCAGGCCAATCATGACTCCCAAGACTTTTTTCAACATCGCGTTTTAGCCACCTCATTCACTATTTTCAGCGCTTATCATAGCAAATAGAAAGGCGACCGAAGCCGCCTTTGTTGGTGTTAACTAACGTAAGGGAGAGAGTTTACGGGCTATTTCACCAAGTTCATCGAAAATGGATATTTATAGACGCCACCTTCGCTCGCTTTTATAGCCGCCAATATCGTCACGATAAAGTGGAATATAATCAATCCAACCATGATTGGAATTCCGATCAGGATGAAGCACAGCACAAAAGCAATACAGTAAGCGATAAACATCGAGATATTAAAGTTTATGGCTTCAATACCGTTTTGTGCAACCAACGGCATTTCTTCTTTCTTAAATAACCACACAAATAGTGGTCCAAGAACCATGCCAATCAACGGGATTAATGGGACTAAAGCCGCAAATGCCGCGATATGGCTAAGCATTGCCCAATTCTTTTCTTCAGGACTCGCTGCTTCACCGCTAAGCACTTCCGCCTCTCCGTCTACCACATTGTCATCCTGACTGGCTTTTGATTGATGATTGTCTTTCGACTCATCACGTGTTTCTTCGGGTTTACCGGGCTCCTTTTCAGGGCCATTGGTATTTTTGTCATGTTCGTTTGTCATCTGTATGTCTCCTCAATCAATCGACATATTCAGATTACCAATAATTTATATTTCAATGTGTTACCAAAAGTCATGGTTTTTGACGACAAATTCCTACTTTCATTTTGTCACTTTCATGTTTAGAGTTACACTTGTAACCTGTTGAAATACATACGTTTATTATCCTAACGAACATTCGGCCCTAACTATTAGTCAAGGTTGATTAGCGCTTTAGTTTCTTATTAACCTATTGATATTAAAAAGAATAAAATTTTTTTATATGGCCTAACCCAGTCGCAAAATGGGCTAAGTTGTTGTTTTTAATGAAGCTGTGGTGATGAGAAGAGTGCGGCATATCGGCTTTAGACTATTATAATAGCGTTTGCTGCATTCCGTTTCTGGGCAAAAAGCCGTTTCTACCCTAGCCTTATTTGGCAGATTTTGTCTGTTTTTCCATCAATTCTAAGCGCTGGCTTGGTTGGTTCTATTACGACCTTCTTCCTTTGCGGCATACAGTGCTTTATCCGCGCGTCGAATCATCTGCTTCATGGTTTCACCCCGATTAAGTTCCGCGACACCAAGACTGATGGTTAGACTGAGCGACTCTTCACCAGCATCAAACTGTAGTGACGCCACACCGTTTCGTAAGCGCTCAGCCACTTGATAGGCATCTTCCCGCTTTGAGTTTGGCAACACAACCATAAACTCTTCACCACCATAACGGCCGAGTTTATCTTCCTGCCTTAACGCCATTTCACAGAAGTTAGTTAGCCGCTTCAGTACTTCATCACCAACCTCATGGCCATAGTCATCATTGACCTCCTTGAAATGATCAATATCAAACACGATCACGCTAATTGGATTATCGCCCTCGCTGGCATCTTTAACCACACCCTCACCGTATTGCTCAATGTGACGACGGTTAGCAATACCGGTCAAACTGTCAGTCATCGCTAAGCGTTTCATTTTTCGGGAGAGAGACCATTGCTTTAGTGCAAACACCAATAATAAAAGAATAAGAACTAAGCCGAGGATGGTTGCGATCGTTTGCCAGTTTCGAGCCTTGCGTAAGCTTTCGAGCTCTCTATTTTTTAACTCTTGTTCAGCTTGTAGGCGCTTATTCTCCAACTCTTGACGTTCATTATCAAATTGATAACGCAATATTAAGGTCTGCTGTTTGTTCTTCTCTTGATTCAACTTTTTAGACAGTTCTTTATGCTTATCTAAAGCTTCCGCCATTTCCTTATCTTGGCCAAGACTTCTATAATTTTCTGCACGCGCTTCATACAGCCACACCAAGTAGCGATCGTTTCCGCTATCTTTCATCAACTGCTCGGCAGTTTCAAAATGCTCATAAGCCAGCTCAGGTTTTTCTAAGCCATTCAAGGCAATCCCAGCTTCTAGCTCAATCGACTCCATTTTTTCTTTGTTGCCGTAACGAGCATACTGGTTCTTAGCTGCCTCTAATTCTTCCAAGGCATCACTGTAGCGCTTTAACTCATTTAGAGTAGCTGCTTTTGCTTCATGAATACTGCCCAAGTCGAAAAATATCAGATTGTCTTCCGACAGACGCAACGCCTCATTTTGCAATTCCAGGGCTTTCTCAAACTCTTCTTTGGCATGGTGGACGTAGCTTTTCTGAAGTAAGACCTGAATTTTTCCTTCGGTTAAGCCATCCTCTTCGGCGTAACTCAAAGCATCATCAAAGTAGATCAAAGCCTTGTCATAAAAGCCCACTCGTCGATAAGCAATGCCAATATCAAACAGCACTGTTTCAGCGGCCTCTTCGCCCATAACATCTTCAAAAATTGCTTTAGCTTCTAAACAATCTGCCAGTGAATTGGCGTATCGACCGATCAAAGACTCGATAGAACACCTCAAGGCTAAGCTCTGCGCCAGCAAATCATTCTGCTCAATCTCTCGCGCTAAATCGACGGCTTGAGTCGCGGCTTCAACGGCTCGAGACCACTTGGATTCGCCTAAACGAGCACTGGTTAAGCAATAATAAAAGCGTGCGGCGCCTAACTTATCGCCATTTTTTTTCGCCTCAGCAATAAGCTTCGGAACGGTTTCTTCTGGCGTTTCAAAGTCTTCGCCATAACCGGCGAGGCACGCATAATATTGATATTGCCTTTCTCGTTTGGCATCGCCTTCAGGGATGGCTTTTCGCAACTGTTCTAAATAGAAGACAAGCCGATTGATGGTGGATATATCCACTTCTTCATTTTCAACTTGTAAATACAGCTCATCGAAAGTTTCTTGTGGGGACTTTTCTACAACCTCTTCGGCTGCCATAGCGGTGTTCGAGACTATGAGTAGGGTGATAAAAGCTAGCGCGGTTGTTAAGAAAAGTGCTTTCAAGGATCGTGTGGCAGGGCTTTTTAAACCGAATAGGCGGTCGACTGGCGCTTGTTCAACCAATGCTTGGGATTGTGAAATATATGTGTAACGCCTTGACATGTAATAAAAACCTTTCAGTTCTCTCTATGTAACAATAGCACAGTTTCTGTCAAAGGCAAGAGTCACAGTGTCAATTATTTTTACACATTTTATTCCTGGTTTTCCTTCTTTTCCTCTAGCTCATCGACCAATAAACCGCGCTTTTGAGCTCGGTAGAGCCATTGTTCTCGGGCCAGTTTCTGCATGTCGCGAACTTCGTCCATTTCATCCATGATCTCCATTCCTAGTAGCGTTTCCACCAGATCCTCCAGCGTCACCAACCCTCTGGTATCGCCGTACTCATCCACCACCAAAGCAATATGCTGTCGCTGATTGAGCAAAGACTCCAGTAAATTAGGTAATGTCATTTCATCCAGCACACAGACAATTTGTCGTTGAATTTCCTTTAACTCCAACTCATTCTTACCTTGAGCCTGCGCCATCAAAACATCGTCTTTTAGGACAAATGCCGTTATATCGTCGATATCATCACTATAAATTGGGATGCGTGAGAAGTTAGTGCCGACAACGTACTCAAAGATGTCCCCTATCTGATCATTCTCTTGTAAATACTGAATCACGCGCCGCGGGGTCATAATATCTTTGGCTTTTAACGAGCCTAAGCGGAACAGGTTGTCGATAATCCTCGACTCGTGTTCATCTATATCCCCCGTTTTCTTGCCCAAGCCAGCCATCGCAAGAAACTCTTCACGACTAAAGATATGTTGCTGCTTCCCTCTTGAGATGAGCCGAGTTAAGCCCTCTGAAACCCAAATTAATGGATACAGTACCTTAGTCAGCCATCTCACCAGCACCGCGGTGATCGGCGCTAGCTTTTCCCAATACACTGCGCCAATGGTTTTTGGAATGATTTCTGAGAAAAAGAGAATCGCCAGCGTCATCAATGCTGAAAAGAGACCGATCCAAGCATTGCCGAAAACCACCGTTGCCTTAGCACCCGCTGCAATCGCCCCCACCGTATGGGCGATAGTATTTAACGTTAAAATAGCCGCTAACGAACGATCGATATTATCCAAACGCAATTTTTTTAATAGCTCAGCGCGCTTCGGACGCTCCTGTTGCAGACGCTCAATATAAGAAGGCGTAATACTCAGTAAAACTGCCTCAGCAATAGAGCAAAAAAATGAAAACAGTAACGCCACCAGGATATAAACCACTAACAAAATCCAGTCCATGCTGGTCGCTACGGGACTATTGGTGACTTCAGCCGCCACAGATACCTGGGGCAGAAACAGAGCTATCAATACCATTATTTTCGTCAAGATGTGCTTAACCTTATTCAATCTATACTCAAACCGTTCTTTTAACTGACTGCGACATTATTTGTCGTCCCGGCCCCACATTCGAGGCAGAACATTCTCACCTTTTGTGCTGTATTTATGCCAAAAAACCATGCCAATATGGCCAATGATGAATGCCAACAATATCCAGCCTAAAGTGCTGTGAAGCAGACTGCCTAAATCGATCATCCACTGTATTTTTTCACCCTCAAAGCCAGAAAACAACGGTATACCAAACGGCTCGAAACTTCTGCCTGACCCATATTGTCGCAACAGGGCTACTGTCGGGATGGCTAACAAGAATGCATATAAAGTGAAATGCCCTAGACGTGAAATTAGACTCACTGCTGATGGACGATTGGCCATGTTGACCAGAGCCCACACAACACGAACACTCATCAGTAACAGGATTAAAACACCAACAGGTTTATGGGTTGGCCAAAAGAAGGCTTCGATTGCCGTCTCATCAAAGAAGAAGTGCGCCGCCGCACTTAAAAACTGCCAGATGATTAAGAGTGCGATTCCCCAATGCAACAACCGGCTGACTTGGCCATAGCGCGCTTTAGTATCTTTTAGTGCCATCGTATCCTCTTTTTTCGTCATTGTTTCTGCGTCATTTTTTCTACGTCATTTTTTTTACATCATTATGGTTCAATAAATTATAGTATTCGCTATCAAATAACAATCTTCACCTTCGTTTCGGCGGAAAGACCACCCACGTTATTATCACCACTAACGCAAAACCGGTATACAGCATTAAGAATACCCAACTTGGAAAATCCCAGTAGAGCAACTGTTGTAACCAATACTCGATAAAACTTCCGTCATAAGTGGCGCTACCAGCCGATTCCCTTAACCACATTTCGAATTGTGTTAAAGGACATACCACTCCCAACCACGCTTCAGCGACAACAAAGAGTATCGTCCCTAAATGCAATAGCCGAAACCACCAACGGTTGACCCAAGTCCAATGCCGTATATTGCCAACGATGATCAGAATCAATCCGACAACGACAAACAGCACCACAGTAACATGCAGTACTAAAATCGCATCGGCGAGTATCTGAAATAGTAGTTTTTCATCCATCCCTCTAGTCTAGCACTAGAAGCACAGATGTCAGCAGGAAGCTGTGTTAACAATGGAGCCTTAACTCCATTGTTAATCATTTGAAAGGATACATTTACTGAGCAACTAATTCGACCCGTCGATTTTTCGATCGACCGTCATCATCACTATTACTTGCTACTGGAGCTGCGTAACCTACCCCCCAAGGCTTAAGACGTGATGCATTGACGCCATAATCTTCGACCAACGCCTGTTTTACGGAAGCCGCACGACGTTTCGATAAATCCACATTGTAATCAAAGTCGCCCTGGTTATCGCTGTGACCAACAACCAATAGCTTTAAGCTTGGGTTTTCTTTCAGCAGCTTGGCTATTTCATCAAGGGTCGGTTTAGACGCAGCCTTAATCGTCGCCTTATTCGTATCGAAATAGAGACCGTACAAAGCCACCTTACCGCTTTGATCTATTTGCTCTGCCATTTCGCTGGCTTTAATCATCACGACTTTACTTTGCTGAGCTTTTTCCTCGATCACATCCACTTGTACAAACGCTCGTTCGCTGTCTTTTTTACTATTAGTTCGTGCATTCTGGATCACATGCACCGAAATATACGCATCACCTTCTGGACGTGATTTCTTCGCCACCAAATAACGAGTTTGTTCATTCTGCGCGTTCATAAACAACAAGGTAATCGCGCTATATCCTGGCGCAGCATACTTAAAATTATTTCCACTACCTTTGCTAGTACAAGATTGATCGCCGCTGTTGCCGCTGCACTGAAAAACAATCTCTGCATCGTGTTCAACTAACGCCTCTTGGTATGCTCTAAAAACTGCCAAGCTACTCGCGCCCTCTGGTGCACGATACGTAATTCGGGTCAACTTTCCCTCTTTACGCATCATGTGTTGGCCATGCGCATTTTTGTCGTTTGATGTTAGCGGCTCAATAATAAACTGATACTCATCGAAAGCTCGCTCTTCATATTTAATGATTTCTGAACCTTCAAAGCGTCCTGTTAAAGGGTGATCTTTTCCACCGTCAATATCTTCGGCATGGCTGCTTACCGCACCCCCTAAACTCACCATAAAAACAATAAATACCCGCAACATATCCTAACTCCTTGTGGCTGCTTGTTGGTTATCTTTTAATCAGATACAACAATATAGCAGAGCAACACCCTAGAAACTTGGAAAACTCCGCAAATTTTCATATTAGCTGATACACCATAGACCTAAGCGCTTTAGGCCTTTTCATTGCAAAATTTGATAGTTTACTCAGACCGATTTATTTGGACATGCTATCTTGAGCTAAAAATCACTCGTACAGACCAATCTTATAGTGGGTAAATAGCTATAAAAGGAGTTTCACATGAACCGAGTCTCTCAACTTCCTTATAAATGCACAGGGTCGTCTTCAGCACTCATGGCATTTATTTTTGCAGCGCTTATCGTTATAGGTGGCGTGGTGTATTTTGTAAAAGGCAGCGACAATGAATCGCCCTCAGCTCAGCAAACAACCCCACCAAAAACCACCACAGCACCACAAGCCACCCAGCAGTCTAAGGCTCAAAGCCCTAAACCTGAGCCAGTGACTAGCATTGATCCTGATACTTTCTGCGAACGAATTGCGGCGGTAGGCGACATCTTTGGTACCGAGCTCACAGGAGCAACAAGCCGAGAACGAGTCTCCTTCGGACCACAAGTCGGATGCTCTTGGTCCGGCCCATCGGTCTTAGTATTTTTTGGCGACGACTCTTACGAAAGAAGAAACACCGGTTTTGGAGCTGAGAACCTTGTTGCCTATGAAGAGACTGATTTAGAAGCCGTCAAAAAAGATAAGTACGCCATACGATCAGGGTTTGAAATTGAAGTTAAGTCTGACAAAGGCTTGGCATTTAGGGTTAGCCAAGGCACCGGCCGCCAAATTAACCTCACTGCCGAAGAGTATAATCAAATAGCGAATATCGTTAACAATGTTTTGAATGAGTATTATTAACGCCTTTATAACGGGCCGCGTTGCTGCGAAGCAGCGCTTTTAGCGGTCCAGCCCGAAGGGCGATCGTTGATAAACTTGTTAGCACTTTTGCTTGCTACGAATTTCGTTACTGTTACACCTTTACTAACTAGAAGCTGCTGATACTTTGAGAACTCTCGTTCAATGTACGGGATACCCTCGGAGCTGCTGCAACCACCCCTAAGTTCAGTAAACCCTAGATAGACGGAACTACCCTGTGAGCCTAGGTAAGCGAACGTAGAGTATTGATGATGTTGATACTCCTTTAATCCGTTTACTTCTCCGACCTCATTAAAACCTTGGGACCGGAGGAATTCCTCGGCAAGCTCAACAGCCACTATTGGGTCGCTGACTTCTAATGAGTACTGAATATTCCCGCTACTCGATGCACCAAGCGTAAATGTTAATAAAATTAGTAATGCTATCCGTTTCATGTATGAGTGCTAACGCCCAGCACATTGGCGGAGCAACTTGTTGCGACGTCCATTCATGCTGCTGCTTGTTATGTGTTTAGTTGAAATTACCATACATATCTTGGCCTGTTAGTTCGTTAACTTTTTGAAGAAGTATTTCAAAGCTACTAATAGCTGAATAGTTTGCCTTTTTACTTGCGAAGTCCATTGATTCAGACCGCAATTTAGCAGTAAGTGAGTATAAAGACTCTAAAACTTCTTTGTTATTGGGATCTGACTTTAAGACTGTCTTACCTACCAAGTAAGCTTTCTCATATTTTTTCTTGCGAACGAGATTCGCAATTTCTTGCGCTTGCTGATTTTCCATATCTCTCATCTACACATAACATAAGAATACACGAATTCGCTTGTAACTTATTAATTTACTTGAAGTTTTAATTTAAGTTCCAAAAAAGTGGCTAATACCCTAGTAAAGGCGGTCCTGAAGTGCAGTATCGCTCTGAATTCCGATCTTTTAGCGACTAAATGGCTTTTTTCCTACAAGCTAATCCGATAAGTCTTATTTTTGTTTGATTAAATTAATCTTAAGATTACTGTATGTTTTTTATTGAGTCAAAGGAATGGCTAAATCTCCATGTATTCGAACTGTTCGAAATACCTTGCGCGCCAATCATTACAGCTATCAAACAGAAAGGAGCTATATTTTCTGGATTAAAGACTTTATTCGATTTCATAAAATGGAGCACCCGCAAAACCTTTCTGAACAGGATATCAGCGATTACTTGACCTACTTGGCGGTTTCTAGAAACGTATCTTCAAATACTCAAAATCAGTCGCTTAATGCTTTAGTTTTTCTTTATAAGCAAGTGTTAGGCAACCCTTTTGGTAAGTTACCGAGTATTCAGCGCGCAAAGAAGCCTAAAAGATTACCCACTGTTTTCTCTAGAAAAGAAATCGCTTGTATTTTTGCATGTCTCGAGGATGAAGCTCTAACCTTTGCTTCTCTATTATATGGGAGCGGACTTAGAATCTCGGAAGCATTAAGGTTGCGCGTTAAGGATATTGATTTTACAAACTCAAGTATCACTGTTAGAGCAAGCAAGGGAGATAAGGATCGGACCACGATTTTATCAGGTCACTCTACCTCTCTATTACATACCCAGCTGCAAAACAGTCAAAGAGTTTTTATCCTGAACAAGCAAAACAGTCATTGGAATGGAGTCCACTTACCCAAAGCGCTTGGTAAAAAATATCCCAATGCCCACTATCAATGGGGGTGGCAGTTTGTTTTTCCTTCGCGCACCAATCCTCCCGATCTCATCACGGGGGTTCGTCGAGGCTTTCATCGTCATCCAAGAACCATTGGTAAACTACTAAACACCGCTTTTAAACAAGCAAATATTACTAAACACGCTACTAGCCATGCCTTTCGGCACTCTTTTGCCACTCATTTACTTGAAGATGGTTACGATATTCGAACTGTTCAAGAATTATTAGGGCATAAGAATGTTGAAACCACTCAGGTTTATACTCACGTTATGAACAAAGGGGCAAATGCCGTTAAAAGCCCTCTTGATAATTTATAAGGATATTTATGTCACTTGCTGTTGTTTTTTCCCGTGCAGGGATGGGGATCGAGGCACCTTTGGTTACCGTTGAAGTTCATTTATCGCATGGCTTACCCTGTTTGAATATTGTGGGGCTTCCTGAGGCGGCGGTTAAAGAAAGTAAGGATCGAGTGCGTAGTGCGATTATTAATTCTAACTTTGAGTTTCCCGCTCGGCGTATCACGATTAATCTCGCACCAGCTGACTTACCGAAAGATGGTGGTCGTTTTGACTTACCGATTGCGTTAGGGATTTTAGCGGCCTCCGAGCAAATTCCGACAGACAGACTCACGCATTTCGAGTTCATCGGCGAGCTTGCCTTAACGGGTGAGCTTCGCCCTGTTAAAGGTTCACTGCCAGTGGCTTTAGCGTGCACTGCTTCCAATCGCACACTCATCGTTCCCAAAGATAATGCCGATGAAGCCGGACTAGTACCATCTAACAATTCACAGTATGCCTCGCATTTGTTGGAAGTCTGTAAGAGTCTAAGCCAGCAACAGACTCTTCCCGCTTGTGAGTCTAAGACTTCAATCAATGGGCAGGATTTTTCAGTTGATATGGCTGATGTGATTGCCCAAGAGTCGGCTAAACGCGCCATGTTGATTGCCGCCAGCGGCAAGCACCATTTGATGTTTATTGGTCCGCCCGGCACGGGGAAAAGTATGCTAGCTTCTCGAATGCCGACCATTTTATCTAAAATGTCTGAAGCTGAAGCTAAAGAATCAGCCTCTATTTATTCCGTCAGTCACTTAGGGTTCGATGCTCAGAAGTTTTTTAGTCGAAAATATCGCGACCCACATCATTCTTGCTCGGCACCAGCATTAATCGGTGGCGGCAGCCAGCCAAAACCCGGAGAAATCAGTCTCGCTCATAAAGGCGTCCTTTTTCTAGATGAACTGACCGAGTTTTCTCGCCAAGTCCTCGATAATTTACGCGAACCTCTCGAAACCGGTCGCGTCACGATTTCTCGTGCCGCGCATCAGGCTGAATACCCAGCTGACTTTTTGCTGCTTGCAGCGACTAACCCTTGTCCTTGTGGTCATTTTGGTAATCAAAAACAACACTGTCGCTGTACTCCCGATCAAATTCGACGTTATCTTAGTAAGATCTCTGGCCCGCTGCTTGATCGGATCGATATGCAGGTCGAGGTCCCCCTTATTTCGCAAGATGACTTACTTAACGGCAAAAACTCACGCCACATTACCAGCTTCGACCTTCGGCAAAGCGTTGAAGCCTGCCAACGTGTTCAACTGCAACGCCAAGGCCGTCTTAATGGTCAGCTTGAATCATCGGATATCGATGACTTTTGTGTTTTGGCTAAAGGCTCCAAAGATTTATTGACCAAAGCGCTGACCCAACTTAATTTATCTGCTCGCTCCTATCACCGGATATTAAAAGTCTCGCGAACAATCGCTGATCTTGAGCAAGCCCCGCTAATCGAACCAAAACACATCAGTGAAACACTAAACTATCGGAAAATGGAGCGCTATCTAGCACAACTTCCTTAGAACCAGTTCACATTTTTGTATTCTTTGCTGAATAAACTCGAACGCTAGCTCGTCAGCTTAGTGAATTCAGTTGAAACAACGAGGAATACATTATGAAAACTTTTAAATACTCAACACTTTTTATTGCTTTAGCCTTTTCAAGCCATGCTGCAATTTCAGCTAATGCGGACGTCAATGCTGATGTTCAAGCTGAAACCAATGCCTCGGCTAGCACACAAGCACAACAAGAAGCATCGCAAAATGTTGATTCACTGGTAACGACAGGTGCAGAAACTGCTTCTAATGCCTCTGCAACAGCTCAATCGATGGTTGACTCGACTCGCTCTGAAGCAGAACAAGCGGAGGCTTCAGCTAACGCTACCGCGGATGCTGGTCTTGATGCTGCTGGTGAAGTTTCAAATCAGGACTCTGATTCATCAGGTTCAGCGTCGCTCGGTTTAGGCACTACTGCTGATACTGCTGTTAGTGCTCAAAACGGTAACGAAGAAGACGATGAACAAGCTGCAAACAATGCTATTGAAAACAGTACTTCAGTGGTTGCAGAGACTACTCAAAGCGTTACTGGCACTGCCGAACAAACCGTTGATTCGGGCGTTGATACCGCTACTAACGTCATAGCTACTGCTGATGATGCAGCCTCTGACATTTCAAACAGCACTAGTGTCGAAGCCAGTGCAGACGTTAACGCTGAAGTTTCTGCGAACGTTGAAGACTCCGTAGAAAGTAGTGTTGATGCGGCAGTTAACTCTGAGATTACAAACTCAATCACCGACGCTGTTGATGACAATATTACTGATAGCATCACAGACGGTCTTCCGCTAGATAGATAATCCACCATTCAAGGCCAGCTCAGCTGGCCTTCCCTTTTTCATACAAACGGAGTTACTTATGAAGTATGTACTGACCCCAATTTGTTTATTTTGCTTTAGCTCAAGTGTTATTGCTAATACCGAAAGTGATTATGGTGTCACTCTTGAAGCTGGCGCTACTCACAACTCTGAACTTGTTGTTGAAGAAATTGATCAGCGCAGCGCCAATGGTGATCTTGGCCGTTACTTGTCGCTTGATCTTAACGGAGAGCTGACTTTTCAGGAGAGTTTTTCCGTCAAGGCCGGTTACAACATTTCAGATACCGATTACCAAGACACTGATGATTTTGATTTAACGATTCAACGCTTATACGGCGATGCCTCTTATGAATTTTCCGGCTTTACGGTCGGCGTTAACCAGCATCAAATCCTTGCTGATTTAGCAGGCCAAGAGTTTTTAGATATGGATCGTTCCGGCATTTACCTTTCAAAGTTATTGAATAATCGTATTTTTATTCGTTCGGAGTACACCACCACTAATAAAGAGTTTGATGATCTTCCTGATCGCAATGCTTCTAATGATGCTTTAGGAATTGATACTTATTTCTTTTACAACCAAGCTAAAGCTTTTTTTAGCGTCGGTTACACTTCCGAAGACGAGCAAGCTAATGCTAGCGAGCTCAGCTATGACGGTGACGTCTATCGAGCTACCGTATCCAGCAAGTTTGGTGATAATGATGCCCATAAACTGCAACTTAAATGGCGTTACTACAACCGTGATTATCAAGGGCTTTTACCTGAGCTGAACACGCCAAGAAACGATGAGCGTCATGCAGTGACTTTTTCTTGGGATTACTATTTCACGCCAGAGTTTGCATTAGCTACTCAACTTCAAAGAACGACATCGGACTCTAACGTTGAGTCTGCGGATTACACCGCTAATGAAATTGAATTACTGCTTAGGCTAGAACTTTAATTTTTATAGACGTTTAGCAGGGACGCTTTTTTTTATTCCAACTTACCATAACCGTAAATTCGGTCTTTTCCAGGTTCTCCTAAATCTATCACTTCTTGCTGTAGCCGCTCTTTACTGGTTCTAATACTTTTCGCTTGTTGCAATTGGCATGCTATCTTTGCCGTGACTATCGGCGTTGCCATTGAGGTTCCACTTTCGTATCCATACTCATTATTCATTCTTGCCGTTTTGATTGCCACGCCCAGTGCCGAAAAATCAACATACTCTCCTTGGTTGGCCCAACGATAAATTTCATTAGCACTATCCACAGCAGTGGCTGCAATGACGCCTTCATAGGCAGCAGGATATCTTGGTGATGCTGCTGGGCCTTCATTACCAGCGGCCGCAATAACGCCAATGTTTTTTTCAACCACCTGACTGATTGCCGCTTGTAGTAATGGATTGTCTGGCCCCGTTAAACTCATGTTAATAACGCTCACATTCTCTCCTAACAACCAGTCTAGCGCTTTTATGAGATGCATTAATGTAGCGCCTTGAGAGTATTTATTACGCGGATAAAACACTGACGCCGCATACAGTTGTGACTGCGGCAGTAGAGGAACCAGCTGATCCTTGCCGACCAACAAACCTGCCACTGCGGTGCCGTGTGCCTTTGGGACTGAGACACCTTTTTGCATAAAATTTCTTTGCGTCAAATTAGCAGTTTCAAAGGCAGCATGCTCCTCATTGATCGCTGTATCGATCATTCCTACCTTAATCGAATCCTTACAGGTACTTTGCTTTACACCGTTTCCAGCATTATCACTACTGACAGTACTGCTGGCTTCGTATACATGATTTCTACCGAGTTGTTTTGCTATACGATCAGGCAGCTGCCCTCTGATTTTTTCTTCACTTTGATCTTTTGGAATTTTAAATCTAACCACCGTCATGCCTAAATGACTTAACTGTTGTTCTTCCTCGATTTCTACAGCCAGTTTTTTTAACAGTTCAAGATCTCCGTCCTCAATCGTCACTAACCATTCCCTTTCTATGGCGCGCCAGCCATCTTCAACTTCCACCTCGACAAAAATGGTTTCACCTTGAGTCGTCATAATTTGCAGAGCTTCACTACCCAACCTCAATGGATTAAGGCTGTTCTCTGCCAGACTGTCTAATTGATCAATGTTCTGATTAATCTTTTCTAACACTTCATCCGGTACTGCTGGTGTGGTTTCCCTAATTCCTTTTAGCTGATCTTTGAGCACGGTCTGATCCATTATTTTGTCATTAATACCGCCCACTGTTTTACCAACAACATCTGCGGCCGCACCCGCTTGCAAGGATGACACCACCATGACGATACTGAATACGATAGAACTCTTCATATTGATTCCTACATGATTTCTATTAGCACTTTATATAATAACGTCTCTTGTCTGCAATAAATTCTCAACTTCTGTGAATAAAATCTGGAGTTGATACGTCAACTTGATATAGGGTATCAATGTTATAACGTATATGGGTAAAACAGTCGCTATGAACAAAGAACTTAAAGAGCTTATACCGGTGATTAGGCGTTTCGCCTTTTCTTTGACAGGCTCTGACCATGATGCGGATGATTTAATGCAGAATACCTTGGAGCGCATTTTAGATAAAGGCGTTCCAGATGATGCCAATCTCACTAAATGGGCCTTTCGAGTTTGTCGCAACCTGTGGATTGATGAATATCGCTCGCGCAAAGTTCGTCAAGAAGCCACCCAAAAACCCGAGTTACAAGAATCGGCCATCGATGGCGATAAAGTTATTACCAACCAAATTACCATTGCGCAAGTTCAGCGTGCGATGAACCAGATGCCTGAGGAGCTTCGCTCGATACTGTCACTGGTCGTGGTCGAAGGTTTAAGTTATAAGGAAGCGGCCAACACTCTCGATATCCCTGTCGGAACGGTCATGAGCCGAATATCTCGCGCTCGCGTGGCTATGGTTAACTGGTTTAAAGACCATGATATGAGGATCTTCGCATGATGATTACTGACGAACAGTTGTGTGCTTTTATAGACAACGAGCTCTCTAGCAAAGAGATGGACGCTATCCGCGATCAGATTGCTCAAGATGAGTCAGTAGCAGATCGAATTGCTGAACTTAGCATGGTTGACCATGTCGTCAGCTCAACACTGCATGCGATTGACGAAAAACCCTTGCCACAAGCGACCCAGGATTTGTTAACAGGCTCTCCTTCAACGTCAACCTCCAACGTTGTAGAGATGTCGCTTTGGCGAAAAGCAACCAATACGGTGCGTCAGCATAGCGCTTTAGCCGCCGTACTTATCCTTACTTTTGGACTAACCTTGGGCGTTTTTTGGGGTTCAAATCCAGACAGCAATACGCCACAGTGGAGTACAATTTCTCAACACTTGGCGAACAACACCAGCGATCAAAGCTTTGCCCTCGATTCACAATGGCACTTAAGCCTTAAGGCCAGCTTTATCAACAAACAAGATCGTTATTGCCGTCTATTTGCATTGCAGTCAAGCTCCAACGCGCATATGAATGTCGCTTGTTTTGAGGATAATGCTTGGCAGCTGCACTCGCGTACTCCTATGGACGCTACCGATCCTAACTCTTACCGTACTGCCTCTGTCGATCCTGAGACTAATCAGTTGATCGACTCGATGATTAAAGGATCATTCCTTAATCGCTCAGAAGAGACTAATGCCATAGATAATAACTGGCGGGCACAATAATGATGACACTGATCTATCGTTTATTATCTATTGCTGCTTTCGTTGTATTCATAGCGGGGTGCTCCACTCAGTACCCCTATACCCCCACTCACTCCATAGGTCACGGCAATTTCTCGGAGAAAGTAGGTGATAACCTCTATCGTGTTCATCATAAAATCCTTATCAACAGCCCAACGCAAGCACAACAATTAGCGGTTAGTCACGCCCGCTCACTGACTCGCGACATGCAATTAGATTGGTTCGTTATCGTACAACAGCAGCTTGTCACCGAAGTACTGATTGATCCCCACAACAATACTGTTCAGCGTAATCAGTGCAGTCAGCAGAACTGCCAGCAATCAAGCTACCAAAATCCTTATTTTAAAACACAATTTAAGTCTAGAGATGACGCTGCCACGACGGAAGCTATTCTTCATATCCGCATGGGCAAAGGCTTACGACCAGATGATGTTCAGAGCTATGACGCCCACACTTCGACTTAGCTAACAAACTACTCCAACCATCCTTTAATTAGCTTGCTTCGCTGACCATCAATGATGTATATTAGAATTTATTAATATTAATCCACTCTTGATGTCTTATGACTTTAACCGAGCACTTCTCTCGCTTTCGCAAACACATTATTGGCGATGGCCACGATTACTCCGAGACGAGTATTAACGGCAATATTCTTTACGCTGACTGGACTGCGAGCGGTCGACTTTATGGTCCTATCGAAAAGTTCATCAGCCATCATCTGGGCCCTTATGTCGCCAACACTCATACCGAAACCACGCTGACGGGGACGACTATGACCGAGGCGTATCATGATGCTCAAAAAATCATTAAGCAGCATGTCAATGCCCACGACAGTGATGTTCTGATCGCCGCCGGCTCTGGTATGACTTTGGTCATTAATAAATTCCAGCGGATGTTGGGGCTGCGCGTTCCTGAAAAATGGCGCGAACGATTGCAAATCGCTGAGCATGAAAAACCCTTGATACTGGTTACTCACATGGAACACCACTCCAATCAAACCACTTGGCATGAATGCGAGGTCACTTTAGAAATTGTTCGCTCTGGTGATGATGGTCGTCCAGACTTAAATCATATGCGCGAATTGCTGGAGCAATATAAGGATCGCCTTATCAAAATTGGCTCCTTTACCGCGTGCAGCAATGTCACTGGAATCACCACGCCTTATCACGAGATGGCAGAGTTGATGCATGAGTATGATGGTTTGTGTTTTGTCGATTTTGCTGCGTCAGCACCTTATGTCGACATTAATATGCATCCCGAAAATCCGGCACAACGACTAGATGCCATTTTCATGTCCCCGCATAAATTCTTGGGCGGACCTGGTAGCAGCGGCATTTTGATCTTCGATGATAAACTCTACGACTGTAAAGTGCCCGATCAGCCGGGCGGCGGTACGGTCTCTTGGACCAATCCATGGGGTGAGCACCGTTTCTTCGATAACATTGAAGCGCGAGAAGATGGCGGCACACCCGCTTTTTTACAAACCATAAAAGCTGCCTTATCCATCAAACTAAAAGATGCCATGCAGGTTTCTAAAATCGAGCAACGTGAACAAGAGTTAGTTAAGATTTTACTCAACGGCTTACGCCAGCACCCAGATATTCGCATTCTAGAAGATCAGCAAAATGACCGCTTATGCATCGTTTCGTTTTATGTGCTTGGCATTCATCATAACCTGCTGGTTCGTTTGCTGAACGATCGCTTTGGCGTCCAAAGTCGTGGCGGCTGCTCTTGTGCCGGAACTTACGGTCACTTACTGCTCGGCGTCGATCAGCTCAAGAGTCATGAAATTACAAACCGTATTGATCAAGGCGACTTAACCGACAAACCTGGCTGGGTACGCATCTCGCTTCACCCAACCAATACCGATGAAGAAGCGCAGTTTTTGGTCGAGTCGATTATCAAGGTTATTGATAACGCAGAAGATTGGTCACTGGACTATGACTTTGAGCAAAGCTCTGGCGAGTTTCGTCCCAAAGATAGTGGTAAAACTCTAAAATCGCTATCTGACTTTAACCCCTTATAATTGCGAAAGCATTATCGATAAGGCACAATTCATTTATACTTTCAGACTGGTATTGGGATGGAAACACACAGTATTACAGATGCAATGCAGCAAAACTCTGCCCAGGCAGCGCGCTTTTTAAAGAATATCTCTAATGAGAAGCGTCTTCTTATCTTGTGCATTTTGCATGAAAAAGAACTTTCCGTCGGTCAGTTGAACGATATGCTGCCCAATCTAAGTCAATCAGCCTTATCCCAACATTTAGCGCTTCTTAGAAAAGAAGGACTGGTTTCCACGCGCAGAGACTCGCAAACGATTTTCTATCGCTTATCCTCAAAGGAGGTAGCAGAAATCATTCACTTACTCCATAAACTCTACTGTCAGGAGGGCTGTTCATGAAACCTTGTGTCGTCGACTATATTGCAACAATAAAAAATCAAATCACGGAAGTTTCTTGCGAAGATATTAGCAATAACTTACCCAAAGATGCGCTCCTTATCGACGTAAGAGAGCCTGCTGAAACACAACAAGGCATGATCCCTGAAGCGATCAATATTCCACGCGGTGTGTTAGAGTTCAAACTGTTTGGACATGACGCAGTTGCTGGCATTGATGACCAAGCTTTATTTAACAAACCCATCTACCTGTACTGTGCTTCAGGCGGACGCTCAGCATGCTCCGCTCTTGCCTTACAGCAGTTAGGCTTTAATCATGTTTATTCAGTAGCGGGTGGTTTTAAAAGCTGGTGTGACAGTGGCGGCTCACAAGTTAAGCCGTAAACACTCAAGCCACGACTTTAATTAAAATTATACCGTACTCTGACATAAGCATTGCTGGCGTCTTTAAACTGACCAAAAAATGTATGGTCATCTCTTCCTGAAAAAATATTGGCGCCAGCAGTAAAAGCCCATTCATCACTAAACCGATAACTCACGCTAGGCCGGATATAACTATCCTTATCACTTGGCGAGTAAAAACCAAACAAAGACCAAATCCATTCATCTTTTTGTGAGCGGTAGGTAAGTCGTGTTGTTACTAGATGCCTTTTTTCAGTGACTTCAAATTGCGGGTAAGGTGAGTTTTCAAGTAACTCATCATAATCTTGTGTCCATTCGAGATAATACTGCAGGCCTAAAGTGAGCCGTGTTGCCACCTCTCTTTCGTATCCGATCAGCCACCGAAGTTGTGAGTTACTGACTAGAGGGTTGGTTCCATTGCCATCTTTTTTTGCATCATGATAAGCCAGCTCTGTGTGATAGAGTCCGCTAGCAACAGCTCCTCTTATGCTTGCGCCGACAATATCTTTGCGATGAAACGTAGGCTCTGAATCGTCCGTCAAACCAACCGGCTGCTTATCAAATCCTCGATAACCATAAACAGCGTACTCAACACCATCAATATTTTTATATAAGCGTAAAGCTAGTTCGCTATTACTCAGTGTCTCTTTGGGTTCAACCGGATTTACTCTATCTTGCCCGCCAACTTGCTGACCAGCCAAAGGATTAAAAAAAGAAAAGCGCTCGCCGTCAATATAGTGATCCGCGGTAAAGACTGGTGTCCATACAAAGTCAATATTAATCGCTGAAAAATAGCTGGTCACTCTGAGACTGTTGCTTGACGCTTTTAAATAGGTGTCATCCCTTCCAGCAAAAAATGACTCCCAATCTTTTGGAAAGAGATCATTGAGAAATACTAAATCACCCGTTCCCCAAGTAATAACTTGTCTGCCTAGTTTAATGTCCGTATTTTCAAGAGCTGAAATATCGACAACAAACTCACGAATATCGTACTCTTGTTGTTCCGTAACACCGTCATACCAAGTATCACCTGCAAACGAAAACTCAAAGCCTGTAGCGGTATAATCTAACTCTAAATGACCTCTAACCTCTTCTAAGGTTTCAGGCCTTTCAAACAAAACGTCACTCTGTAGCCGTTTTCCATAAGCGACCTCAACAAAACCCGCCACACTCCACGGAGAGGTTTCTTCTTCCTGCCAGTTTTCTCCCCATACTTCATCGCCCCACATATCCTCAGTTTTTTCATTAGCCGATTCCACGCTGAATGCAACTGCCGATAACGTTAGTAGCGCGATAATTGTCTTGAATGTCACTATTTAGCCTCTAACCATTGGCGTGGCGGTGATCGTAACGACCGTGTTGTAAAAACATCATCTGGAATACCAAGGTTATAACGTGGCTTCCTAAATTGAAGTAGTGTTGTACTGCCCGTTTCCAGGTTTTTTACTTGAGACTTGATAACCGTCGGGATTCCCTCAATCTCTTTGACCTCAACTACCTCCACTTTACGGTAAAGCTTATTGTCGTCGTTAAAATACTCTACTGTCATTGGCAAGAATGTCTCTTTGCTGATCGTCGATTGATAGTAACTAAACTCAACCTCACCACTTTCTTTCGGAACACTTTTTAGCAGGTAAGTATCTTCTGTTTGATTGATGATGTGATGTGAATCGAGCGCTGGGTTACGCCCTGATACATCCTCATAATAATAATCCGTACCAACAAAACTGGTTCTCTTGTCACCGGCTGAAATTCTTTTGACTAGATCAAGCCCCGGAAGATATAACCATCGATCATCGTCACTCTTCACTTTCTTATCGACCAAAAATACCGTGTCTTTCACATCCGTAGGTCGACTAAAGACAACCAAAAAACTTTGATCACCTTCATCTTCTCGATCTTTTCTTAAGATCACGAACTGCCTTAACTGCTTATTACCATCCTTGTCTATCACAATCATCCGAGCGTCACTGCGTCCATCATCACCAGCATAGTAAGAAGCACGATTGACATTACTCACCAAATCATCCACCGAGACTTTGTCTTTAGCATCACAGTGGTTCCCAACCAATAATGCAGCAGTCATCGTTATGCTAATTATCACTTTAGTTATCATCATCAGTCTCCACTAATCCTTAAAGGCAAAGCGCTTTGTTGCTTGTAATAGTACCGGTAACAATATCAAGGTCACTAGCGCTGACACGACCATGATAGTCGCTAGGAAAAATCCAACTGTTATATAGGGCACTAACGGCGCAAACAATAACGGTGTAAATCCAATAGCAATAACAATAGCGTTACGCGAAATTGCCGAGGCAGGTTCTTTAAACATGGAATTGATAGTTTGTTTAAAGCTACCCGTTTGCTTGTAGATTGCACGACTTCTTTCCAAAAAGTGAATCGCAAAATCAATGGATAAACCCAGTGTTAATGATGACAACACTGCAATCGGCATATCATAGTCCTTGCCAATCCACCCGATAAGCCCATAGATAAAGAGTATGGTTATACTCAAGGGTAACATTGCCAGCACACCAAACAACACACTTCTAAATAGCACCACCATCATGATCAGCACTACCACAAAAGCGCTCACCAAACTTTTTAACATCCCAGCCACCATTTCATCTTGCCACACCATGTTGAGATAACTTTTTCCGGCCCATTTCACAGAGACGTTATCCGGCAACGGGTTTGCCGTTAAGTATTCATCAACATGGTTTACCACTTTCATCATGTCTTGATTATCCCCACTCTTAAGCTGTACCCATAGCGCGGTTGAGGCATAATCTTTAGTGACCATGTGCCACAAGTCTTGAGGTCGATGAGACGACTGGTATTGAAGCAATGCTTGAGCAACTCCGGCTTGAGACTGCGGCACTTTATAGTCTTCTGCTTTGCCACTTTTAAGTTCTCGGGTCACCGTTTTCACCACATCACTCAAGGTGTTTGTTTTGCCGACAAAACCACTGTCCTTTAATGTCTGTTGCAACCCATCTATCAGGCGTAAAGCATCAGGCTGTTGGAAGTAAGCTTGTTCACTTTTAATGCTATCGATCTGCTCAAGCAGTAATTCAATTTCTTCTGTATTCTCGTTCGACGTTTCAAATAATGCATCTTCTAATCGAATGATGCTGCTGTTCAGCTTCGTTGCAAAGTCTTCATCACTTTGTAAGATATTATTCAAAGACTCCTTAAGCTCGTTATCCTTTATTGCCTTAACGGTCTCAAACCATTTATTTTTTAGTGCTGTTTGATCCGCATCTAAAACCAAGTACGCATTATAGGTTCCTGCGAAGTGTTCGTTTAACACTTTATCTGCTATTCGAATATCATGGCTTTCTTTAAACCAGCGAACAGGATTGTCGTTAATTTGAATTTTGCTTAAACCCACAATACTGAGTATTACTATTCCAGTAAAACCAACGATGACTAACTTATTTTTTGCTAAACTTGAATTGCCTACTTTTGGCAATAACTTCATTAACTTTGTATTGCTATCCGATTTGTTTTGCAACGACGCCAGTGACTCATCTTTTAACGTCACTAAATAGGCTGGGATAAAAATTATCGTGAGTATAAACGCCAATAAAATTCCGAAACCAACAAAGGCACCAAATATCTGTACGGGCGGAATCGGTGTCAGCATTAATGAAAAGAATCCTATTGCTGACGTTACGCTGGTATATAACATCGGCGTGAATAAATGATCCACGACCTGTTTTATCACACTCCGTTTATTGCTTTCGCCTTTATACCTATCTGCAAATTCCGACATGATATGTACAGAATCTACCACAGCGATTGGCATCAAGAAGATAGCTATCATCGAGCTCATGATATGCACAGTAAAGCCCATACCAATTAACGCACCCATCGTGATGATCACTGTCGCCATAGCAATGATCATTGGAGCTACGACAAACTTTAGATTTCTAAAAAATACCCACATCACAATAAAAATCATCAAGGCTGCTAATGGCGCCGAAATCCCCATTTGTACAAACATCTCAAAGCCGAAAGTATCTTCAGCCACTGGCAAACCCGTGACGTGATAATCATCCTCTGAGTCCAACCCTTTGATTAACAGATCGATTTCATTTGCAATTCGATAACTTTCATCTTTGTCTTTTATCGGTACATAGATAGTAGCGGCTTTTGCATCGGCCGAAGCAATGGTTTCTTGAAGTAAAGGCAACCGTTCTACTTTTTCACTGATCTCGATCGCTTCATCTTCGTTTTGCGGAACTTCCCTCATCATCCACTCAAAACGTATTTCGCCTGACTTCCCTTGTGAAATATTGTCAACGGTTGATATGTCCATCATATCTGAAGAAACAACACCCTCGATTTTTGAAATTCCCTTACTCAGTTGATGGAGAGCGGTGAGTGACTGCGGGTTATAGATCCCATCAGCTCCTTGATTTACTGCACCGACAACAATGACATCGTATAAATTGAAGCGATCCTTCACTTCATTATGAAACACTCGCGCAGGCTGATCCTTTGGCAGCATATTCTCTGGATCGGTATCAATTGTGATATTGGGAATTAAAGCTCCAGCTATTAAGGTTAGCATTAGAGTGATAATAAAGATCCATTTTGGCTTGTTCAGCGCGAATGTGAGTAATGATTGCTTCATGTCTATGTCCACAGTATTTTCTAGTCTGAAGTTTAAATTAGTTATTGCTAATATTCAAACACTGTTCTATCCTGATATCATAATCTATTAATGCCATACACTATGTCTATCCAGATTACTCCCTTCTACCACCAAGATACGGGTACTTGGACTTACGTAGTCAATGACCCATCCTGCAACCACTGTGCCGTGATTGATCCTGTGCTTGACTATGAGCTGAGTTCCGGCAAAGCGAGTTATCAATCGATTCAAAAAGTGATCGACTTCATCAATGCCCAACACTTGCAGCTACAATGGATTCTTGAGACGCACGCTCATGCCGACCACCTTACCGCAGCCCAATATGTAAAAGATAGCTTAGGTGGGAAAATCATTATTGGCGCAGGTATTATGGACGTCCAACAGCACTTCGCCACCAGCCTAAACTTAGATATCCCCATCGACGGCAGTCAATTCGATATCCTTGTGCATAAGGGTGACACTCTGAGTTTAGGTCGATATGAATTTATCGCTCACCCAACTCCAGGCCATACAGACGATAGTATGAGCTATCAGATTGCGGGTCATATTTTTATTGGTGATACCTTTTTCCATCCAGAACTGGGCACGGCTCGTTGTGACTTCCCGGGCGGTTCCGCTGAAAAGTTGTTTAGCAGCCTTAAATTTCTAATCGCATTTCCTGAGGACTATTGTTTGTGGCTCTGTCATGATTACCCCAAAGACCGTGAGCCGGTGGCTAAAACGACTGTCGCAGAGCAGAAAAATAACATCCACTTTCGTCAATCTGGCGGCAACCCCGAGGCCTACGCACAATTACGCAATGAACGTGATGACTCTCTTCAGGTGCCTAAGCTGATTTACCCATCCCTTCAGGTCAATATTCGAGCGGGGCAATTTCCCGACGCTGAGCCGAATGGTTGTAAGTACTTGAAAATGCCTTTTTCTGTCGACAAACCTTAATTTTCGTTGCGCTATTTGGCGGTCAGTTGCTAAACTTGCCGCCAACTTTAACAATAATATTGTGCGCACTTGTCATTACCTCAGCTCAATCAACGACAACAACAAGCCCTACTCAACACCTCTGGTCCACTATTGGTACTGGCTGGTGCAGGTAGTGGTAAAACAAGTGTCATTACCCGCAAAATTGTTTACCTGATTAAAGAGCGCAAGATTCCAGCAAAGAATATTGTTGCGGTTACCTTTACCAACAAAGCATCCCGAGAAATGAAACAACGGGTTAGCAAGATTGCGGGGCAAAACGCAACCAAAGGTCTTACGGTTTCTACGTTCCACAATTTTGGTCTTAATTTTATTCGCCGAGAATATAAAACTCTCGGCATGAAATCTAACTTCACTATTTTTGATGATCAAGACAGCTTGGCTCTACTCAAGGACTTAGGCTTTAAAGAAGCGGAAAGCGATAAAGCCTTACTCTCGCAGCTACAAAACCAAATCTCTCAGTGGAAAAACGATCTGATCCTTCCTGAACAAGCGATTGCTCAAGCCAATAACCAAGAATTACTCGTTTTCGCTAAAGTTTATGAAAAGTATGCTCGAAGCATGAGGGCA
This sequence comes from Kangiella marina, assembly GCF_039541235.1. NCBI lineage: Bacteria > Pseudomonadati > Pseudomonadota > Gammaproteobacteria > Kangiellales > Kangiellaceae > Kangiella > Kangiella marina. The sequence goes on from NZ_BAABFV010000001.1 coordinate 1,387,118, forward strand.
TACAATGCGGTTGATTTTGATGACTTAATTTTGATACCGACCTTATTATTGCGCGATAACCTTGAGGTTCGCGAAAAGTGGCAGAATAAAATTAAATATTTATTGGTTGATGAATATCAAGATACCAATACCAGCCAATATGAATTAATTAAATACTTAGTGGGTCAGTTTGGCAACTTCACCGTTGTTGGTGATGACGATCAATCGATTTATTCATGGCGAGGCGCACGTCCTGAGAACCTGGATCAGTTAGCCAAGGATTTTCCTAAACTTCAAATTACCAAGCTTGAGCAAAACTACCGTTCTTACGGCAGAATTTTAAAAGCAGCCAACGTGTTAATTGATAATAACCCTCACGTTTTTGAAAAGAAGTTGTGGTCAGATAAACCTTATGGCGATCCGCTTCGCGTTGTCACTTGCGCCAACGAAGATGAAGAAGCTCAGAAAGTCGTTACTGAAATTATTTCCCGAAAAGTACGCACCAAAAATGGTCGCTATTCTGACTTTGCCATTTTGTATCGCGGTAATCATCAAGCAAAACTCTTTGAAAAAGCGCTTATCGCTAACAAAGTCCCTTATAAAATTTCAGGAAGCACCTCCTTTTTTGGTCGCGCTGAAATTAAAGACATCATGGCCTATCTTCGTTTGTTAACTAACGAAGATGACGACAATGCGTTCCTACGTATTGCTAATACCCCTCGTCGCTCTATTGGCCCCACGACTCTTGAGCAGCTTGGAACTTACGCTCAAAAACGCCACATTAGTTTGTATGCTGCCAGTTTTGAAATGGGCCTTGAGCAATACTTATCTGGCAAAGGATTGGATGCCGTTCGTCGTTTTACGGATACCATTTCACGCGCTGCAGATAATGTGAAACGAGGCGACAGTTTAGGCGTCATCCATGATCTGATTGCCAAAATTGGCTATCACTCCTGGCTTCATGAAACGTCAAGTACACCTAAAGCCGCAGAATTTCGTTGGAACAATATTCAAGAACTTTTGGGTTGGGTTGAAACCTATGTTGATGATAATGAACATGACGAAAATCCTTTCGCAGCAGCGGTTGCTAATCTGATGCTTCGAGACATGCTTGACCGTAATGAAGAAGAGGAAGAAAACTCCAATCAAGTTCAACTGATGACCCTACACGCAGCCAAAGGCTTAGAGTTTAATCATGTTTATTTAGTTGGCATGGAAGAAGAGTTTTTACCGCATAAGTCGAGCATCGAAAATGACGACATTGAAGAAGAACGTCGACTCGCTTATGTGGGTATTACCCGCGCCCAACAAACACTCGTGTTCACGCTTTGCAAGAAACGAAATAAATTTGGCGAAGTGATCAACTGCGAACCCAGCCGTTTCCTTGAAGAAATTCCAGAAGAAGACTTAGATTGGGACGCAAAGCGTAAACCATTATCCGACACTGAACAAAAAGAATTAGCTGACGATAATATCTCTATGCTGAAAGCACTTTTTAGTGACTAGTTCCTGACATCACTAACCCTTCTCTTGATTGGTCGCTTTCCCCCCTTTTGCAGTTCCTTACAATCTCTCGCTTGCTTAATCGCTAACGTTGGATAATAATAAAATTATTGGTAAAGGGCACAGGAGGTGTACCATGTCATTCTTCGAATGGTTTTTTGTCGTCATAGCCTGCATTCTTATTTTTGCAGTCGGCTATGCGGGAGTTACAGGAAAGTCTATTTTTTCGTATAAAGAACCCAAAAATAATCGACGGCACCCTCATTAAAAAAGGCTTCCGAAGAAGCCTTTAAAGAAGTTGCTGTTAATTCAACCTTTGGAATACGGTTGCAATGCCTTGGCCTAAGCCAATGCACATAGTCGCCAATCCAAACTCCTTATCTTTATCTTCCATCAGTCGCAGTAACGTGGTTGAGATGCGAGAACCTGAACAACCTAATGGGTGACCCAAAGCTATCGCGCCACCGTTTAAGTTTACTTTGTCTTCAAACTTATCTCGCAAACCTAGTCCGTCAAGCACGGCTATTGATTGAGCTGCAAACGCTTCGTTCAGTTCAAAAAGCTCAATGTCGTCGATAGACATTTTCGCTCTTGCCAACGCTTTTTGTACCGCAGGAACGGGGCCGAAACCCATAATCGATGGATCACAACCAGCCACACCCATTGAGACAATTTTAGCGATAGGCTTTAACCCTAAACTGTCTGCTTTTTCACGCGACATCACCAACATCGCTGAACCACCGTCTGAAATGGCAGAAGAAGTTGCCGCCGTTACGGAACCATTTTTTGGATCAAACACTGGGCGCAACTTTGCTAAATCTTCAACCGTTGACTCCGGACGAATCACTTCGTCAAAATCAAAACGCTTTAGCTGCCCTTTCTCATCATGCCCTTCCATCGCTAAGATTTCTTTAGCAAAACGGCCTTCAACAGTCGCTTTATGTGCTAACTGATGTGAGCGATAACCAAACTGATCTTGCTCTTCGCGCGTGACCTTGTACATCTTAGCCAACATCTCAGCCGTTAAACCCATCATGCCAGCAGCTTTTGCCGTGTATTTTGCCAGCTCAGGGTCAAAATCGATCCCATGATTCATCGGTACATGACCCATATGCTCGACGCCACCGATGATAAAGACATCACCGTCACCCACCATAATTGAGCGAGTAGCCGTGTGTAGCGCTTGCATTGATGATCCACAAAGACGATTAACGGTTTGTCCGGCAACATGATGAGGTAAGTCCGTCTTCAACATTGCATTACGGGCAATATTGAATCCTTGCTCCAAAGTTTGCTGCACACAGCCCCAGATCACATCTTCAACATCCGCCGGATCCAACTTCTGGTTGCGATCCAATAGACCTTGCATCAACCGTGCCGACAATTCTTCCGCACGTGTATTTCTAAACATTCCACCTTTCGAACGACCCATTGGGGTACGAATGGCATCTACTACTACTACTTCTTTCATCGTTTACTCCCAGTGGCTTCTTTTAAGATACGTCAGATTGATAAAATTTCTTGCCAGACTTTGCCATTTCGACCATTCCGGCCGTCGGCTCATACGCTTTACCTAAGTGTTGGTATTTTTCAGCAAGTTCAACAATAGTATTAATCCCTTGTTCATCGACGTACTTAAAGACGCCACCTCTAAATGGTGGGAAACCTAAACCATAGATCAGCGCCATATCACCTTCAGCAGGACTATCAATAATTCCTTCTTCAAGGCAGCGAATGGTCTCAATGATCATCGGCAACATGGTCCGAGCAATCACTTCTTCATCGCTGAATTCTTGGCTTTCGCTAGCGATCTCTTTCAACAACTCGTATGCTTTCGGATCGGCCTCTTTGGTTGTACGACCCTTCTTATCCGTGCCATAGACATAAAAGCCTTTACCGGATTTTTGTCCGTAACGATCGCTCTCAAACATCACATCGATGGCATCTTTCTCTTCTTTGCTCATGCGATCAGGGAAGCCTTCAGCCATCACTTCTGCTGCGTGACGACCAGTGTCCATCCCAACCACGTCCAACAAGTAAGCCGGTCCCATCGGCCAACCGAATTTTTTGCTCATGACCTTATCTACCTGCTGGAAGTCAGCACCATCGCGTACTAACTTGGTAAAACCGCCGAAGTATGGGAACAAGACGCGATTAACAAAAAATCCAGGGCAATCATTCACAACCACAGGGGATTTACCCATTTTGCTGGCGTAAGCCACCACGCTCGCCACCGTCTCATCCGAAGTTTTCTCACCACGAATTACTTCAACCAATGGCATTTTGTGTACCGGGTTAAAGAAATGCATGCCGCAGAATTTTTCAGGACGCTTCAGTGACTTGGCCAAACGATCAATCGAAATGGTCGAGGTGTTCGAGCAAATAATGGCATTCTCAGGCATTAAGCCCTCAACCTCACTCAGCACAGACGCTTTGACTTTTGGGTTTTCAACCACAGCTTCAACCACGATATCGGTATGTTTGATTTCTTCATAGCTGAGGGTCGGCTTAATACTGGCAATACCTTTGGCCATTTTATCGGTCGAAATTTTGCCGTACTTAACACCTTTACCAAACAACTTAATGGCTTCGTCCATGCCCGCTTCTAGTGCATCTGGATTGATGTCTTTCATAATCGCCGGGACGCCACGTGATGCCGACTGGTAAGCAATGCCGCCACCCATGATTCCAGCACCCAGTACAGTCGCATTCTTTACTTCAACATCCGCGGTTTTAGAGGCTATTTTGGCTTTTTTCTTTAATACCTGATCATTCAAGAACAGCTGAATCAGAGCCGACGCTTGTTCCGTTTGCGCCATATCCGCAAACGCTTCATGCTCAGCACGAATCGCGTCTTCAAGAGACATACCCGCACTGTGCTCGATCAACTCAACACCACGAACCGGCGCAGGGTAGTGTGGCCCCGCCTGACTCGCGATATAGGCTTTCGAGGTCATAAAGGACATCATGCCTTCGGTTTTATTTAGCTGCAAAGGCGCTTTCTTTTCTGCACGACGCGCTTTCCAATCCAGCTCGCCCTCAGCTGCCTGCAATAACATCTCTTTTGTGCTTGCCACTAAATGCTCAGAATCGACCACGGCGTCTAGCGTGCCAATGGCCAGAGCCTTCTCAGCCTTGTATGCTTTACCGGTTGATAACCACTCAAATGCATTATCCGGGCCTATCAATCTGGCTAACCGAACACTTCCGCCAAAACCAGGCACTAAACCCAGCTTCGACTCTGGTAAACCGACTTGCGCTTTTGGGCTAGCGATACGGAAGTCGCAGGTTAAACACATTTCTAATCCACCGCCTAGCGCGATGCCATCGATTGCCGCGGCAGTTGGGTAAGGTAAATCTTCAAAGCCTGTGAACACTTCATTCGCTTCAACCAACCAGCCCAGTAACTCTTCACGGCTGGAAGCAAACAGCTCATTAAATTCTGTAATATCAGCACCCACAATAAATACGGGTTTAGCGCTGGTCGCAATAACCGCTTTAACCTCTTTGTGGTCTTTTAACAGCTCATTGACTTGGCGCCATTCGCTCAAGGTAGCTCGGTCAAACTTATTAACCGACTCATTTTGATTGTTAAAACACATCTCAGCGATACCGTTATCGCTCAGTCTGCATTGAATCGACTGACCTTCGAAAATCATTCTGTTTCTCCGTTTTGATTATCAGATAATGGAGTTGGACTTTTGGCCGCTCTGATTAAAGTAGATTAGGACAAACCAGTGTACTTCAACCCAGCTTCAGGTCTCAACTACATCTGTACGGCTGTATCTGGTCTGACCAATCATAACGAACTTTTTATCTGAACAAAAGCGTCTATTCCTGAGCATCCACAATAATTGTTGCTTTTGTGACCGACCGATTCTTTCCTTGCCCACCAAGGGGCCGATCTGAAATAATGTTGCCTTATTGTCTTAAATTTAATGGTAGTTTTATGACTGACGCAGAGCTAAAACCTTTATTCTCTGAGCACATTGACACGATTACCAAGCGTTATCAAGACGCTATGCAGCGTCATGGCTTCGATCACCTGCTTATTCCGGCCGGTTCGATGCACGGTATTTTCTTGGATGATATGTCCTATCCATTCAAGTCGAATTTCCACTTCAACAGTTTCATTCCGCACGATGATCTTCACGACAGCACCATTATTATCTCAGCCAAGGGTGAGCGCACCCTATGCTACTACCAGCCGGTAGATTTCTGGCATAAAGTTGCCGGCGATCCCGATGGCTTCTGGGTTGAGCACTTTGATATCAAAATGATGCGCAAAAAAGATGAAGTCCGTGCTTTCATGCCGTCTGACGGCACTATCGCCTTTATTGGTGAGATGGCTTATCCTTTCTTGGATGAGGATTTTGATGCCATCAATCCTGGCAACCTAATTAATGAAATCAACTGGCACCGCGCCATCAAAACAAATTACGAGATAGAGTGCTCGGCACTGGCGAACAAGCGCGCTGCAATGGGCCACATGGCTGCTCGCGACATGTTCTACAATCAAGGTTCTGAGCTCGAAATCCATTTAGCCTACTTATTGGCTAGTGGTCATCACGAAGCTCAGCTTCCGTATAACAGCATCGTGGCGCTTAATGAAAACGCCTCTATTTTGCACTACATGCATTATGATGCGGAACGCCCAAGCGAACATCGCACTTTCTTGATTGACGCTGGTGCTCGATACAACAGCTACGATGCCGATATCACCCGCACCTATGCGTTTGACAAAGACACCGAGTTTGCTGATCTCATCAATACCATGGAGCAACTTCACTTAGGTATCGTTGATCGGGTCAAACCAGGTCAGTCTTATGTTGACCTACACGTTGATACCCACTTAGAAATCGCCAAGGTGCTTAATCAATACAAGATTTGCGATATGAGCCCTGAGGCTATGCTTGAGAATGGTGTAACGCGGACTTTCTTCCCACACGGTCTAGGCCATCAAATCGGTCTGCAAGTCCATGATGTCGGTGGTCACCAAGCCAATGCTGACGGCGATCCGGCGCCACCGCCACAAGAGCACCCGTTTTTGAGGAACACTCGACCTATCGAGAAAAATCAAATTCTCACCATCGAGCCAGGCCTCTATTTCATTAAGTCACTGTTGGCTGATCTTAAGGCGAGCGAACACGGCTCCAGCATTAACTGGGATCGTATCGAAGCGTTCCGCCCTTATGGCGGCATTCGAATCGAGGACGACATTGTGGTGACAGAAAGCGGTCACCGCAACCTAACCCGTGCTTACTTGAAATAATCGGTTATTCCTTTAACAACCAATGAGTAAATCGACAACCGCTTACCGCGTGCCCAACCATGAGGTAAGCGAACCTTTCACGGTTGAAGACATCATTAAAGGCAGTCGATTCATTACTCGAATGGTCTTCACACCTTCTGTTGATAAGGCCAAAGCATTCATCAAACAACTGAACAACGACGAACCTGACGCCACTCACCATTGCTGGGCGTACATTGTCGGAAACCCCGAAAGTACCACCTTGATTGCTTGCTCGGATGACGGTGAACCCAGTGGTACCGCTGGCATGCCAATGTTAAATGTTCTACAACACAGTAAGGTGGGGGATATTACCGCTGTAGTCACTCGCTATTATGGTGGCACCAAACTTGGCACGGGTGGACTTGCTCGCGCGTACAGCGGCGGCGTTAAGTCTGCTTTAGAGGCTGTAAGTACCCACACAAAAATCTATACGGTTTCTGCAGAGGTCTCTTGCTCATACGAACTTCAGAATCAAGTTCGCTATCTTCTGGATGAGCATCAGGCACAAAATATAGCCGAACATTTCACTGACAAAGTCGTTATAATGGCTGATATTCCAACCGATCAACTGTCCGCATTTTTATCCTCGGTTGAAGCTTATGAAAACAAACAACAACTTAGTATTAAGGTAGATCATGACAGCGCTTAAACATATCCATATGACCTTGGCGATCATTACTATTCTTGGTTTTTTGCTGAGAAGCTTTTGGTTATTCCGTCAAAGCCCAAGCTTGAACAAAAAGTGGGTCAAAATTAGTCCTCACGTTATTGATACCTTTTTACTTGGAACGGGTATTGCTTATTGGGCAACCTACTATGGCGCGGTGTTTCAGCCATGGATCATCGCCAAACTTATCATGATTGTGCTCTATATCGGTTTTGGTATTGTGACCTTTAAAGCCAACACCAAAGGTCTGCGCGCTCTGGTCTTTACCCTTGCAATTGTTAGCTTTGCCACCATACTCTATTTAGCACGCACCAAATCGTTACCTTGGTAACCACGACAAGAGGTCTCATCAAATGATTGATCCTAAAAAGCTGGATGACATTGCTAAGAAACTCTCTGATTCAGTACCAGAGCGTCTAAAAACAGCCAAAGACGAAATGAGCAAGCAATTTAAACAAGTGCTACAGACTCAGCTGGGTAAACTCGACTTGGTTTCGCGCGATGAATTCGATACTCAGACACAAGTCCTGCTTCGCACACGCCAAAAGTTGGAAGAACTCGAAAAAAAGCTGTCAGAAATCGAAAACCGCTAATCATAATTCCCAAGCGACCTACTCTGGTCGCTTTTATCATCTGCAACAACAATTCCAGACTTGCCTTTTACCGTCGTTTGTATAATCTGATTATAAGGGAACATAACGACTTAAACTTATGCTATTAATTGGCGGCAACCCACAAAAAGAGCACATTCTACTTAACCCTAAAATGGCTAATCGCCACGGACTTGTTGCTGGCGCAACAGGAACCGGTAAGACCGTGACGCTACAAGTCTTGGCAGAAGGTTTCTCAAAAATGGGAGTGCCGGTGTTTACCGCCGATGTTAAGGGTGACCTTTCTGGTGTTGCCACAGCGGCTGGTAGCCACCCAAAAATCACTGAACGGATTGACACGATTGGCATTACCAATTATCAAGCACACGATAACCCGGTTATTTTTTGGGATGTCTTTGGTAAGCATGGCCACCCTGTCAGAACGACGATTTCTGAAATGGGCCCCATCCTGCTTTCAAACCTTCTTGAGCTCAATAATACGCAGGAAGGTGTCCTTCATATCGCGTTTGATATCGCTGACGAACAAGGACTATTGTTGTTAGATATCAAAGACTTGCGGTCCATGCTCAATTGGCTTAGTGATAACCGCCAAGAAATTATGCGTGAATACGGTAATGTTTCTCCGCAAAGTGTTGCTGCCATCGTACGCCGCCTTCTAGTCCTTGAAAATTCTGGTGGCGATCAGTTCTTTGGTGAGCCCGCACTCAACATTAAAGACATGATGCGTACCGACATAGATGGTCGTGGCCTTATCAATATTTTGCACAGTAAGGAATTAATGCTGAATCCCCGTATCTATTCAACATTCTTGCTGTGGCTCCTGTCAGAACTCTTCGAAGAGTTAGAGGAAGTCGGCGATCCAGATAAACCTCGTTTGGTCTTTTTTTTCGATGAAGCCCACCTCCTTTTTGAGAATGCGCCAAAAGCGTTACTCGATCGAATTGAACAGGTTGTTCGTTTGATCCGCTCAAAAGGCGTTGGAGTTTTCTTTGTCACACAGCATCCTACGGATATACCAGAAGATGTACTCGGCCAATTAGGCAATCGTATCCAACATGCCCTTCGCGCCTTTACCCCAAAGGATTTTAAAGCCGTTAGAACGGCTGCAGAAACTTTTCGCCCCAATCCTGAGCTTGATACCGAAGCCTTAATCACTCAGCTTGGTGTTGGCGAAGCGTTGGTTTCTGTTCTGGATGAGAAGGGACGGCCCAGCATTGTTCAACAAACGTTAATTTGCCCACCTGAATCCCGTATTGGCCCACTCAAACCCAATGAACGAGAAAACGTGTTTAACACCTCTCCGGTTAAAGGGCTTTATGATACAGCTGTCGATCGTGAATCAGCGTATGAAGTGTTATTAGCCAAGGAGCAGAAACTCAAAGAGCGTCAGGAAAAAGAAATGGCAGAGGCTAAACGCCTGCGTGAAAAGGAAGAAAACGCGAAAGCTTCTCGTAAAAAGCAAAGCCGTCGCTCCAATCGACAAGGGGTTGGTGAAACCTTCTTAAAAACACTGGCTAGAACCCTTGGTTCTAACCTAGGAAAAAAACTACTTCGCGGCATACTGGGCTCCATCACCGGAAGTAAGTAATCACTTCTAAAAGTGTTCAATAAAAAGGTGCATGAACGCACCTTTTAATATCTTTAACTCGGTTATCCGGTTAATCCTTCAACAAGAAGGTTACCTTTAACACCACTCGAAACCCAACAACATCACCATTTTCTATAACCGCTTGTTGTTCTTTTACCCAGGCAGCTTTAACCTGATCAAGCGTTTTATTCGCTCGTTTAACACCCTGCACCACAGCATCTTCAAAACTCTTTTCCGACTCAACGATAATTTCTGTAACTTTTGCAATTGACATAACAGCTCCTTTTTTATCCATCTTCGTATATCCCTTTTCATATTACGTATATTTCCTGTATAAACAAGGATGTAGTAACAACATTTGTAAAATAATCAGCGACTTGAGGTTTTTATGTTTTCCGTTACCGACACCCCTTACCTTGTACCTTTTGATAATTCTTTCGACTTAACTCAAATGGCAACCACTGTTTCATCGGAACGCTCAAGCCCGCAGCTAAAGAAACACTACAAAAAAAACCGCAAACAACTCTACTTAGAACAACAAAAGCTCTATGCCGATAACCGTTATAGCGTTTTGTTTGTCTTTCAAGCCATGGATGCCGCCGGTAAGGACAGTACTATTCGACATGTTTTTCGAGGGGTAAACCCAGCAGGTTTTCAAGTCTCAAGTTTTAAGCAACCGTCGAAACGCGAGTTGGATCATGATTTTTTGTGGCGCACCACGAAACAGCTACCTCAACGCGGTCGCATTGGTCTTTTTAATCGAAGCTATTATGAAGAAGTGCTCGTTGTCCGTGTTCATCCCGAGTACCTTGATTCACAACAGCTTCCGTTTGATTATCAACCTGAACTCACCGCCCCTTCTCCCGATCAAACACCCAGCTTTTGGCAGCAAAGGTTTCGCTCAATTAACGATCATGAGCACCACCTTGCCGCTAATGGCACCATTATTCGTAAGTTTTTCCTCAATGTGTCTAGGCAAGAACAACATCGACGCTTTAAAGATAGGATTGATCGCCCGGAGAAGAACTGGAAGTTTTCTGCTGGTGACCTCAAAGAGAGCGCTCACTGGGATAAGTACATGCAGGCCTATGAAGATTGTCTTCGAAGCACATCCACCCCTTGGGCCCCTTGGTATTGTATTCCAGCGGATAATAAGCCTCTGATGCGAGCAATTGTGTCTGATATTGTCTTACAAACGTTAACTGAGCTTAAACTGGCATTCCCCTCATTCGATGACGAGGATACAGCGCGCCTTAAAGACTATCGCTCACAGCTTATTGTATAGGTTTCATCACGTCTCACTAAAAAGGGCGCTATTAGCGCCCTTTGTTAATCAATATCGAATCAATCTACTGAGATCTCTCGCTACACATCAAGATTCGCTACTGACAACGCATTGCTCTCAATAAATTCCCGTCTAGGTTCCACATGATCACCCATTAACGTAGTAAACAGTTGATCAGCAGCTACTGCATCTTCGATGGTAACTTGCAGCATACGACGGCTTTCTGGGTCCATTGTAGTTTCCCATAGCTGACCTGGGTTCATTTCGCCCAAACCTTTGTAACGTTGGATGGCTTGGCCTTTACGAGCCTCTTGCATTAACCACTCAAGAACGTAACTAAAGGTCTCAACTTCCTCTATCTTTTCACCACGCTTAACAAAAGCTCCAGGCTCAATAAGACTCTCTAACTGCTCACCAAGAGTACTGATTTTCTTGTAATCCTCTGAAGTAAAGAACTCCTTTGAAAGTAAGTACTCACTTTCAATGCCGTGGTGATACATGGTAAGGTGCGGCATGAAGATGTTCAGTTCATTATCCTTGCGCAGCTTAAATTCATAACGATGCGATCCGCTCGTTCTGTCTTTATTCAACTTTTCTTCCAGCGTATCTATCCATGTCTGAACTTTCGATTCATCTTTCATGTCATCGGTTGACAAGGTTTTGTGATAGATCATCTTGTTCAGCATTTCTCGCGGTAATCGACGAGCAACACGGTTGATGGTCTTTTTAACTTCACGATATTCCGTAACCAGTGTCTCTAAACGTTCACCACTAATCGGCGGGGCATCTTTACTGGTAAATAACTGAGTATTATTCAAAGCCAAGTTCGTCAAATATGCCTCTAGAGCATCATCGTCCTTAAGATAAGTTTCTTGCTTACCTTTCTTCACTTTATACAGCGGTGGTTGGGCAATATAAACATAGCCTCGCTCAATAAGCTCGGGGACTTGGCGGTAAAAGAAGGTTAATAATAAGGTTCGAATATGGGCACCATCGACATCGGCATCCGTCATGATAATAATACTGTGATAGCGTGTTTTATCTGCGTCAAACTCCTCGCGTCCAATACCACAGCCTAACGCCGTAATTAAAGTCCCGACTTCCTGTGACGATAACATTTTATCAAAGCGCGCTTTTTCAACGTTTAGAATTTTACCTTTAAGCGGCAAAATGGCCTGATTCTTACGGTCACGGCCTTGTTTTGCAGAACCTCCCGCAGAATCACCCTCCACAATGTAGAGTTCTGATAACGCCGGATCTTTTTCCTGACAGTCTGCTAATTTTCCTGGTAAACCCGCGATATCTAACGCACCTTTACGACGTGTCATTTCACGCGCTTTCCGTGCAGCCTCACGCGCTCTGGCCGCGTCGATCATTTTATTAATAACCGACTTTGCTTCGTTAGGGTTTTCCAATAAGAAGTCTTTTAAGTGCTCGCCCATCGCTTGCTCAACGGCACTTTTGACTTCACTAGAAACCAGTTTGTCTTTAGTCTGTGAGCTAAACTTTGGATCAGGTACTTTGACTGAGACAACCGCAGTCAGTCCTTCACGAGCATCATCACCCGTCGTGCCAACCTTGCCTTTTTTATTGTAACCTTCCGCTTCCATAAAGGTATTCAAACCGCGAGTTAACGCTGCACGGAAGCCGGCTAAGTGTGTACCACCATCACGCTGAGGGATGTTATTGGTAAAGCAGAAAATATTTTCTTGGAAGCCATCGTTCCACTGCATCGCCACTTCGACCGTAATACCATCTTCCTCACGCTCTGCAGTAAAGTGGAAAACACGCTCATGAACCGGTGTTTTATTGTGATTCAAATATTCAACAAACGCCTGAATCCCGCCTTCATACTTAAAATGATCAGACTTACCACTGCGCTCATCGTTTAATTTAATACTAACGCCGGAGTTCAAGAAAGATAGCTCACGTAAGCGCTTTGCTAGAATATCGTACTTAAACTCAATATTGGTAAAGGTTTCAGAGCTCGGCTTGAAACGGAGTTCTGTGCCGCTGGTTTCGGCATCTCCAACCATTTCCAATGGCTTTTCAGGCACACCAAATTTATAGAACTGCTCATAACGCTTACCACCACGACGGATGGTTAAGGTAAGATCTTCGGATAGCGCATTAACTACCGACACCCCTACGCCATGCAGGCCGCCTGACACCTTATACGAGTTATCGTCAAATTTACCACCGGCATGAAGAACCGTCAGAATCACCTCAGCAGCGGAAACACCCTCTTCTTCGTGAATTTCAGTAGGAATACCACGACCATCGTCGCGTACCGATACCGAGTTATCATCGTGTATCGTTACCTGAATTTCCGAACAGTGACCGGCTAGCGCTTCATCAATGGAGTTATCAACCACCTCAAACACCATGTGATGCAAGCCGGTACCATCATCAGTATCACCAATGTACATACCGGGACGCTTTCGTACAGCGTCTAACCCTTTAAGTACTTTAATACTGGAAGAATCATAGTTGTTATTTTCCGACATAGAGTTTCCTTCTAGGTTGTTCATGCCTATATAACCATCGCGTTGCTCGACACCTCTTCAACTTGACCATGTTCCACGTGGAACATTTTCACCTGATCATACTGCTCAATCAGTGGTTTAAGAGGTGCTAAATGAACGCAAGTTATAAAAATTTGTTGATTTACTGGCTGTTGAGCTAATAAATCCAGCAGCTGAGTTTGATGATTCGCATCAAGTTCAGCGCCGATATCATCCATCAGAAAGAGTGGAGACTGTTGTCCATACTCTTGCATGGCTTTTAGTTGTGCTAATTTAAAAGCTGTAATCAGCAGTTTTTGTTGGCCGCGAGACAGATAATCACCAGCCTTTTTATTTCGAGCGAGTAAAAACTTTAGATCAGCTTTATGAATACTAGACTGGGTGAAACCCAGTTGCTTATCTTTTTCAAATTGTGATTTATACAATTCTGCCAAACCAATGTCATCTTTATCAGACCAACCTGGATATAACTCTAAGTGACAGTCTGCTTGTTGGATAAAAGCTTTGGCAAATTGACTAAATAAAGGGTTTATTTTATCACAATAAGCCTGCCTAAGTTGAGTAACTTGTTGTGATAAGTTAACCAATTGCTTATCCCAAACAGAGACATCGGAGTAAGGTGCCTTGCGTTTTAACAGCTGATTACGTTGCAAAAGGATTTTGTGGCATTTTTGCCAAGTAGATAAAATAGAATGTTCCACGTGGAACACTCCCCAGTCTAACTGTTTGCGGCGCGCTCCTGGCCCTTTAATGAGCAAGTCATATTGTTCCGGAGATAGGATTTGCACCGGAGAAAGCTTAGCAAGTGTGGAAAGCCGTTTAACAATCTCACCGTTGAGTTTTATAGCGGTTTCGCCATTACGTTTACGGTTAAAGCCGAGTTTGTGAGAGGCACCTGAAGACTCTAGTTTGGCAAAAACAGTGATGTCCTGATTATCATCATTGATGACTTTATTATGTTTGCTGGTACGAAAAGAACGACCGTTACCTAATATATATAGGGCCTCTAATAAACTGCTTTTTCCAGCAGCATTGGGGCCGTAGATGATATTAAGTTGAGGAGAGAAACTTAAAGTTGGATTCTTTAAGTTCCTCAAATTTGAAATGGTTAACTGGTTTACACGCATGGGATTGGATGAGTTTGCCAGTTAGAGAATCTTATAATAGAAAAGATCAACTAGAGTCTCATTGGCATAACGACATACATGCTTTCGCCGCCATCAACTTCTTCAATTAAGGTGCTACTGTTAGCATCAATAAAGGTTAATTTTACTTGCTCAGTTTTAATGGTATTCATAACATCGATCATATAGCTAACATTGAAACCAATTTCCAAATCAGATCCTTGATAATCTACACTGAACTCGACTTCGGCTTCTTCTTGCTCTGGGTTGTTCGCATGTAAGCGTACCTGGCCATCCGACAGCATAAAACGAACACCGCGAAACTTTTCATTACACAGGATAGAAGCACGCGAAAGGGATTCTTTTAAAACCTCTCTGTCTGCAATGACAATTTTATCACCATTACGTGGCAGTACTTTGTCATACTCAGGAAAGCGTCCATCAACCAGTTTCGATATAAACGAATAGTCAGAGTTAGTGATTTTGATGTGGTTAGAGCCTAAACTTAGTGTCAACGGCTCATCGGTGTGATCCAACAAACGGCCTAACTCTGAGACACCTTTACGAGGAATAATGGCGTTAACGCGTTCATCCAACTCTAACTTAACCGACTCTTTGGATAGCGCAAGTCGGTGACCGTCGGTAGCGACCGAGGTTAGAGTATCTTCATCAAACTCAAACAACATGCCGTTCAAATAATAACGAACATCTTGTTGAGCCATAGCAAACTGAGTCTTTTCTATCAATTCTTTTAGGGTATGCTGAGAGACCGTAAGTGAGGCGAGACTCGCAGTTTCTTCAAGGTTGGGGAATTCATTAGCAGGCATCGTCGACAGGTTAAAACGACTGCCGGGGGTCGAAACACGCAGACGGTTTTCACCCATCTCAAGCTTAACGTTTTCACCATCACCTAAGCTTTTAATGATATCCAGAAGCTTTCGCGCTGGAACTGTAATTTCTCCAGGCTCAAACTCTCCCTCTAAAGCAACTTGAGCTTTTAATTCAATCTCTAAATCGGTTGCGGTTAGTGAGAGCTTACTATCATCAACAACCATTAAAACATTAGATAAAATTGGCAGTGTCTGTCTTTTTTCAACAGCGCCACTAACCAATTGTAATGGTGTTAACAGTTGATCACGAGTCATGGTAAAACGCATATGAGTACCCTTATGAAACCCAATAAATAGTTATTATGTTGATAAAGTCCTTAATAGATTAGAGTAATCTTCTTCAATATCAACACTTTCGCTTTTTAATTCTTCAATTTTTCTACAGGCATGCAAGACCGTGGTATGGTCGCGGCCACCGAAAGCATCTCCAATTTCAGGCAAGCTGTGATTGGTTAGCTTTTTGGCAAGCGTCATCGCCATTTGGCGAGGTCTAGTAATAGAACGACTGCGCCTTTTAGATAATAGATCAGAAACCTTTATCTTGTAATAGGTGGCGACAGTTTTTTGGATATTATCAATAGAAATCAGCTTGTCTTGCGCTGCGATTAAATCTTTTAAAGCATCTTTAACAAAATCTAGCGTGATCGCACGGCCGGTAAACTGAGCGTTTGCAATAACGCGCTTTAAGGCACCTTCAAGCTCACGCACGTTAGAACGAATTCGTTTTGCAATAAAGAAGGCCACTTCATGCGGTAACTCAATATTGGAGTGATTGGCTTTACTCATCAGGATAGCTACCCGTGTCTCAAGATCAGGTGGCTCGATAGCAACTGTTAGCCCCCAACCGAATCGCGATTTAAGCCGCTCTTCCAGCCCCTCAATCTCTTTCGGGTAACGATCACAGGTAATAATAACCTGTTTATTCTTTTCAATGAGGTTATTAAAGGTATGGAAAAACTCTTCTTGGGTCCGACCCTTATTGGCAAAAAACTGAATATCATCAATCAACAAAGCATCAACTGAGCGATAATAGTTTTTAAAGGCATCCATACTGTTGCTTTGAAGTGCTTTAACCATATTGGCCATAAAGCGTTCAGAATGAAGATAAACGATTTTTGAATCGGGTTTATCTTGTAAAATAAGATTACCGACAGAGTGCATTAAGTGAGTCTTACCAAGACCGACGCCACCATAAATCAACAGAGGATTGTATGAAATACCTGGGTTTTCAGCTACCTGCTCAGCAGCGGCTCGTGCAAGCTGATTCGATTTACCTTCAACGAAATTCCCAAACGTAAATTTAGCGTTGAGGTTATTCTGTGGAAAACTGGACGACGGTGCTGATTGACGGCTAGTCGAGGAAACCGATTGAAACGGGTTTGCGTACCCGTTAGTCGCTGGCGCTGTAGTCGGCGCAGTGGCAGGCTGAGAAGGAGTAGCAGCTTCCATTTGCGCATTACCAACATGTAAAGAGATATGCATGTGATTGCTCTCATCTTTACTGGTGACAAACTCAGTGATGCGATCGAGGTATTGCTGTCGGATCCAATCAACAAAAAAAGGATTAGGTGCATACAAAGACATTTCTTTGTCTGTTACTTGGACTTGGAGGGGTTTTATCCAAGTATTATATTCTGTAACTGACAGTTCAGATTGAAGTCGTTGCAGGCAATTTCGCCATATGCTGCTAGACATATACAGTTAATCCTAAATCCATGTTTATAGTTGTTGTTAACAAGTAAGTGTTCGAGGTTGAAAACCGAATTCAGTCATTCCCCAACTCCGAAAGCTAGTGTAGATCCATCTTTGTGAAATATCCACAGTTTTAACAAAAAACTTATCGTTTTTGTGAGTAACTGAAAAATGCAACATTGGGGACTAATTGCACAAAAAGCAAACACAACCCCGTTAAAAGGATAAATTGTGGTTAAATGATGTATATAAATAGTGCAAAACTGTGCACAAAGGTATAAAAGTGGCTTTGTTGAGACTTATCCATTTTTTAACCTCAGGATATAAGACAGTTTAAACACCGGTTTATCATAATTCTAACTCAATGATAAATTTATACTTTACTAACTTATCAACAGATAGTGGCTTGACTAATAATAATAATAAGATCTTTAAATACTTAATTATATTTATTACTGACTAACTTGATCAAATCCGAGAAAATTGATGGAGATAACGCATGAAAAAAGAAATAAAACGGATAAAATCCTGTAAAAGCGCTTTTTTTATCAGAAATATAAGCGTAGTATGAGTTTTTAAGCCAATAGGTTATCCACAGTTTGCGGGCCTAGACTCCGTGTAAATACAATATCTAGTGCTTGGATATAACAGAAGACACTATATGAGAGATCTGGAAATAAACGGAGCAAACCCTTAAAAAATAAGGCTTTGAGCATTGCAATCGTAGGGAGATTCCTATAAAATTCCGCGTCCTTGTAGTTATTGTCACAAATCAATGTCTATTATGGACAAGATAATTGTGAATAAATTTTTATGTTGATGGGTTAAGCAGATGAAAAGAACATTTCAACCAAGCGTCATTAAGCGTAAGCGTGTACACGGTTTCCGTGCTCGTATGGCGACTAAAAATGGCCGTAAAATTTTAGCTAACCGCCGTGCAAAAGGCCGTAAGCGTTTAAGCGCTTAATTTGCGGTAGATAAAATATTGAATTCTTTGATGTGAGCGATAAGACGAGTTCCAGTAAAACCATAGATTATGGTTTTCCAAGAAGTCGTCGATTGCTCACAGCTGAGGATTATAAAAAAGTCTTTAGCAATCCAGTAAAGCTGGTTTGCCCTTCTTTCACACTCCTTGCAGTTCCTAATACGTTAAATCATTCTCGTCTTGGCTTAATTGTAGCTAAAAAAAACGTTAAATCAGCGGTTAAACGTAATCGTTTAAAGCGATTATGTCGACAGTCATTTCGTTTAAACCAAAATGAACTTCCTGCTGTAGATATTGTTTTATTGGCGCGTCGTGGTAGTAGTGAAATGACGAATGAGGTATTATTCGAGCACCTCAAACGACTTTGGTCGCGAGCGAAGAAAAAATGCAGTGGCTACTGATTAAATTAGTGCGTTTATACCAGTTAACGCTCAGTCCGTTAATTGGCAATCAGTGCCGTTTTGCACCTACCTGTTCTAATTATGCGATAGAAGCCTTAGAGCATCATGGTGCGCTTCGAGGGAGCTGGTTGACAGTGAAGCGAGTCGGACGTTGTCACCCAGGGTGCGAAGGTGGGCACGATCCTGTCCCTGTGAAAAAGTCGGTTCAACAATCAAAAGCTGTAAAAGAGTAAACTATGGAATCAATGCGCGGATTTTTTATTCTCGGCCTAGCGGTATGTACGTTTCTTTTGTACCAAGCTTGGCAAAAAGATTATGGCCCTAAGCCCTCTCAACAAGAGAGTGTGGCCGAGCAAAACAGTGTTGCAGTAGCTGGTGATAATAAGACCGTTGCTAGTGACGATCTTGTTACCGTTGAAACGGATTTAATCAGTTACCGTATCGATCCAAACGGTGGCGACATTGTTTATGCTGAGTTGAAGAACTATAACGTCGAGTTAGATCAAGCAAACAATAAAGTCGTGTTGTTTGATTATCGCGATCGTATGTACCAAGCGAAAAGCGCATTGTTAGGGCAAGGCGCTCCTGATAACCAATTACCGCGTGCTGCCTATACCACCGAAAAGCAGGCTTATCGATTGATAGAAGGCCAAGACTCTTTGTCGGTTCCTATGACTTGGGTCAACGCTGACGGTGTTACGTTTGAAAAGGTCTTTACGTTTACACGCGGACAGTACCTTATCAACATGGCTTACCGCATCAACAACAGCTCTGCTAACGACAGAACCTATAATTTTGTTGCTGAGCTAGCGCGCGATCAAAAACCTACAGGCTTGGAAGAAAAGTCCTCGTTTGGTATGACGCCATTTATGGGGGTTGCCTACTCTCCCGAAGAGCAACAGTACGAAAAAGTAGATTTTGAAGATTTAGAAGAAGAGCCTATCAAAACATCGCGTCAAGGTGGTTGGGTCGGCTTCTTACAACACTACTTTATTTCGGCGTGGATTCCGCCACAAGATCAGCAGATCAATATCACCAGTTCAGTAAAGCAGAACAAAGACACCACGATCCGTTTTGTGCAGCCCACAATTTCAGTTCCGGCAGGCCAAGAAAAGTCGATTACCGCAGACTTGTATGTTGGACCAAAAGATTTAGAGCAGCTCGAAGCAGCGGCACCAGGTCTAGACAAGTCTTTGGACTTGAGCTGGGTTTGGTGGATTGGTTTGCCTCTGTATAAATTAATGCAGTTTTTCTTCAGCTTCTTAGGAAACTGGGGCTTAGCCATTATTTTAGTGACCATGGTCATTAAAACGTTGTTGTACCCATTGTCAGCAGCGCAGTATCGCTCGATGGCGAACATGCGTAAATTGCAGCCTAAAATGCAGCGTTTGAAAGAGCGCTATGGCGATGATAAGCAGCGCATGCAGCAAGAAATGATGAAAATGTACAAAGAGGAAGGTGCTAACCCATTCGGTGGTTGTTTGCCGATGCTGTTACAGTTCCCCATTTTCATCGCCTTGTATTATGTTCTGTTTGAAGCGGTTGAATTACGACATGCGCCATTCTTTGGTTGGATTCAGGATTTGTCGGTTGCTGATCCCTACTTCGTCTTACCGTTGCTGATGGGCGGAAGTATGTGGTTGATGCAGCGCTTGCAGCCTAAGTCACCAACCATGGATCAGATGCAACAAAAGATCATGAGCTATTTACCGGTGGTCTTTACAGTCTTTATGCTGTTCTTCCCGGCAGGCTTAGTCCTTTATTGGTTATGTAACAACTTAATTTCGGTGGCCCAACAGCAGTACGTCACGAAAAAAGTTGAGAACGCCCCCGATAAGCCTAAAAAAGCGGTGAAGAAAAAGTAAGCTAACGCAGTAATTATATAGGAACAGATAGTGTCAGCTACTAATACGCAAGACACCATTGCCGCTATTGCAACGCCTCCCGGTCGCGGAGGCGTTGGCATCATTCGAGTATCGGGCGCCTTAGCAAAAACCGTAGCCCAAAAAATTGTCAAAAAATCACTCCAAGTTCGAGAAGCAACTTATCTCCCCTTTGTCGATCAAAACGATGTCGTACTGGATGAAGGGATCGCGCTTTATTTTAAAGCGCCGAACTCTTTTACCGGAGAAGACGTTCTAGAATTGCAAGGCCACGGTGGCCCAGTGATTCTGGATTTATTGCTCAAGGAAGTTCTAAAACTAGGAGTTCGTTTAGCACGTCCTGGGGAATTTTCTGAGCGTGCGTTCTTGAATGATAAGCTGGACTTGGCGCAAGCGGAGGCGATTGCCGATCTGATTGAATCAACCTCAGAACATGCGGCGCGATCGGCGGTGCGATCACTGCAAGGTGAGTTTTCGCAAAAAGTCCATGGGTTAGTTGAAGCTTTGATCCATTTACGGATTTACGTTGAAGCGGCAATCGACTTTCCGGAGGAAGAGATTGATTTCTTATCTGACGGTAAAGTCTTAGGTGATTTAAATACAATTATCAATAACATTGAGTTATTACAAAGCCAGGCGCAACAAGGCTCGATTTTACGCGAAGGCATGACCGTGGTGATCGCGGGAAAACCAAACGCCGGTAAATCCAGTTTATTGAACGCACTGGCAGGCAAAGATTCGGCAATTGTGACCGATATTCCAGGAACCACCCGTGACGTCCTGCGAGAACATATTCATATTGACGGACTGCCGGTTCATATCATTGATACGGCGGGTTTGCGCGAATCAGACGACAAAGTGGAACAAATTGGTATTGAGCGAGCTTGGAAAGAAATCGAACAAGCGGATCAAATTATATTAGTCGCAGACTCAAATGAAACCACGAGCTTTACTCCTCATGAAATCGATCCTGCTTTTGAGCGCTTTGAACAATTTAAAGAAAAGTTATTGATCGTAGCCAACAAAATTGACTTGTCACAGCTTGACCGAGATGATCTAAATACGGGTTATAAAACCATCAGAATTAGTGCAAAGGATGGAACGGGAATTGATGAGTTAAAGGCAGAGCTCAAACAGATTGTCGGCTATCAACAAAATACCGAAGGGGCTTTTTTAGCTCGACGTAGACACTTAGACGCGATTGAGCGAGCTCTGTCGTTTTGCTACTTAGGCAAGGAGCAATTAGTCGAGTTTAACGCTGGAGAGTTACTCGCCGACGAATTACGCCAAGCACAAAACTCGCTGTCAGAAATTACCGGTGAATTTAGTGCCGACGATTTATTAGGACGAATATTTTCTAGTTTCTGTATTGGGAAGTGAAGGTAGTCATATAGATCTCGGGAATTTGATCTAGTGCACATAAAAATTTATTATTAACAGTGAAATTAAAAAAATACAGGGATATAAAATGAGGAATTTGGTTTTTATAGCTTTTATATTAATTTTATCTGCTTGCACAACGATTAAGGTTCCAAAAGCAACTGGTGGTAGTAAGTCTGATGGAATTGTAGAACTTTCATACGAATACGGTATGTTTGAAAGTCCCCAAGTTGACTGGAATGAAGCTTTGAGCACAGCCGTTAGAAGGTGTGCTGCTTGGGGTTACAGTACAGCCGAAAGCTTTGGCGGAACAATTTCCCGTTGCCAGTCATATAATAGTTATGGCAACTGTGTTAGAAACTTTGTCACAATGAAGTTTCAATGCATAGATTGATAAATCATTGGCTGGGTGAAATTCATCCAGCCAGCTATTAGTAAGTTTAAAGCACCCCTCTAAAAGTATCACAAGCCCCAAAGCTTCCTGTATTTGCGCCTCGATTAAACCAGTCCATGCGTTCTTTCGCTGAGCCATGGGTAAAATTTTCACGACGTGGTGGTACGCCAGCGCGTTTCATGAGGGTGTCGTCGCCGACGGCTTCTGCTGTTGATAAAGCTTCTTCTAAATCACCTGACTCTAAGAATTGAATGCGTTTCTGGGTTTGGTTAGCCCATACACCAGCGAGGCAGTCCGCTTGCAGTTCCATTTTAACCTGAAGGGCATTCTGCCCTACTTTGTTGGTTTTGCTTTGTGCTGTGCGAACCTTGCTTGAAATGCCTGTGACGGTTTGAATGTGGTGACCGACCTCATGAGCAAGTACATAGGCCACCGCAAAGTCGCCACTGGCTCCCATGCGTTTTAACTCGCCTAAAAAACTTAAATCCAAATAAATTTTTTGATCGGCTGGGCAGTAAAAAGGTCCAGAGGCTGCTTGACCGGTACCGCAAGCGGTTGGCGTCCTGTCGTTATAAATAACCAATGTGGGTTGCGGGTACTTTTCATTGGATTGGCGAAAAATCGAAGTCCAAGTATCTTCAGTATCAGCTAAAACCACGCTAACAAAATCATAAACGTCTTGTTCTTGAGCGGAGGGTTGGTAGTTGGTTTGCTGAGTTGTTGTGTTAGAGTTTTGACCACCTATCAAGTTTGTGACGACCTGCATCGGATCTTGGTTGAACACAAAGATGGCGATGAGAGCCATGACAATACCACCGATACTAAGCTTGGCACCTGACTTCATTCTTTGACCACGGCGGTCGTCTATATTGCTGCTTCTTCGTCGATTGCGCCACTTCATAATCGGATCCCTAGAAAAAACGAATGGTTAAGAATAATATAACAAGCAAAATAAAGGCAAGTGACAAGGTTTGATTTAGAGAAAATTATAAGCGTGTTAAAAATACTTAAGGTAAGCCCAAGGTGAGGAAGAACCTCACCTTGGTTATATATTATTGATCCGTTTCTACCTCTTCTCGTTTGACGGACTCAGGAGTAACTTCACGACGAACTTGGAGTGCTTGGATTTCGTTTACTCTGAACGGCATCTCAAGATAGTTGCCTGAAGAAATGAAGGTTTTAACTCGGGCTATCGAGCCGGAAACGGACTGTACGGTTCCAACGAAGCTTTTGCCTCGGTAGTTAAAGCGTGCTTCATAACCAATATATTGACCGAGATTAGAAGGCGCTGTGTCCTGTAATGTTAACCCCTGTACTCGGGTTAAGTTGTCGTCTTCTAGTTCCACAACCGTATCCAGTTCAGGGAGCTCGGAAGGCAGTGGTGGGTTTCCGTAAATTTGGCGAACACGTTGATCGTTAAAGAAAATACGAACACTTAAAGCACTCATCAAACGTTGCGCAGACATTTGCATCATTTCCATAGAATTGATGGAGTCTGTTGGGTAGCTTTCTAAGCGAATACTACCAGGCTGACGAATATAGGTTTTATACGTATCGTAAAACTCTTCGCTAAAATGAAGATTATTGTCGTACAAAACATGACGAAGATAATCGATATGGCGTGGGTAGTACTGAGCAAGCTCTAAACCTTCGAGTTCTGCGCAATACTCAAACAGACGATTGGTAAAATCGGTTGTCAAAGCTTCGACAGTGACCGACTTCAGCTTGGGGTTTTGTACCAGAGCATTGGGATTGATTTGATCAAGTAAAAAATCAACGTTTAAACTGCCGTACTCACCAGCATTAACATACATGTTCCAGTTGGCTTGATTGATATGCTTATCGTAGGTAAAGCTGGTACTAAAATCCAAGGTCACTTGTTGATAACCCATCGCAGTGTAATCACTGATATCAAGAGAGGTTTTATTGTCACAACCGGCAAGCGACATTGTTGTCAATAAATCCGGTTGAGAATCATACGAGGAGTCACTATCCATCGACGAAACTAACGGAAATTGCAGTTGCTTAATTTCTGCGCTCATATTTTGAACGCCACCAAAGTATTGGCCTGATTCGATGGAACGAACCAGTTTAAAAGAGTTAATTAAGCTGTCTGTACCAAATCGAATTTCTTCAATCGTGGCTTTTTGAGCAGTGCCGGGAATGGTGATTTTAATGTTGGTCGTGACCGATTTACCATCGAAACTGACGTAAGTTGAATCATAGCTAGCTGGCGCTTGCATTTTCATTGCGGTAAAAATGTTGTCGATCATTTGCTTATTTTTGTACCAGATATAGCCGTAAGCTAAACCTGCAAGAATAAGAAGAACGATCAAAATACGAGTAAAAAGTTTCACCAGCCTCTCCTTCCTTTATCTATCAATAATAATTATCTGCACATGGTGATCGTGTAACAAAGGCTACGCTAACCATAAAATTCCCGCGTTGTAACTCGCGTGACATAAAATTGGGCTTAACATGGAATTGCTCGACTCACGTAAAAACGCCAATGCAATGCCAAGAAGAAAAATCGCTGACATCCCCACCCAGTAATCACTGTATTCTATTAGGTGGAAGCCCATAAATACAACTGCAGATGCACAGATTGCGAAAAATGTGGTAAAGCGGGTTTTTAGGGCGTCAAAAATAATACCGCGGAATAAGTACTCTTCACACAAAGGAGCAAGTAAGACGGTTACAAAAATCAGTAAGCTTTGTGCGCTTAAACCACTGCTTTGAATGATCCGAAAGGTGTTGCTCTCCCCAGCTTGGGGTGGGTATTGAGAGCTGACGAAACTAACGACGTAGGCTATAGCTGCACCAGAAGCTAGAGCAATAAGGATGCGATGAGGTTTAAGAGAGAGTCGTGGTAAAAACTGTGTGACTAAGTACTCTTGGGTTAAGAGTGCAAGCAGTGTGTATGAAATCACCAAAGAGCCCGTGACCGAGAGAATCAGCACCATGCCGGAGGCCGTTTCTGGGTCGCTACCAGTGGAAAAAAAAGGCGCTAGTATTGTGAGCAATAGCGCTGTGGTTAGGGAAAGCACAAGTAATAGTGCCAAAGCCAACCATAACGAATACATCAGGGAGATCGGGGTATAAGACGCGCTATCAGTGGTTTTGAGCACAATAAAGAATAAGTATAATGATAAAGTATTGATTTTAGGTTGATTGAAACAGAAAAGATAGTCAAAAACTGTTCAAAAGTTAAACAAATCAGAGTATGATCTCGCTCCCAAATCGCCTAGGGTTTACAATAGCTCTTTGCGCTCACAAACAGTTAGGTTGAAAGTTCGATATATGCGTTATCCAGAAAATTATTCAGTGATTATTATTGGCGGTGGCCATGCGGGTACAGAAGCAGCGCTTGCGTCTGCGCGCATGGGTGTGAAAACGCTATTACTGACGCATAATATTGATACTTTAGGCCAAATGTCCTGCAATCCAGCGATTGGAGGTATCGGTAAAGGCCACTTGGTTAAAGAGATCGATGCCTTGGGCGGTGCCATGGCGCAGGCGATTGATCGCGCCGGAATCCAGTTTAGAACCCTAAACGCCAGCAAAGGCCCAGCAGTGCGTGCGACGCGTGCGCAGGCTGATAGAGCTTTGTATAAAGCGGCGATTCGAGAAACGTTGGAAAATCAGGAAAACTTGAGTATTTTCCAAAACGCTGTGGTTGATCTGATTGTTGAGAAACACGACGTTAGCGGCCCGGCTGAACAAAAAGTGATCGGGGTGAAAACCCAGATGGGGCTGGATTTTTATGCGGATGCCGTTGTTTTAACGGTGGGCACTTTCTTGGGTGGAAAAATTCATATCGGTCAACAGAACCACTCAGGCGGTCGTGCTGGTGATCCGCCGTCGATTGCACTGGCGGATCGGTTGCGTGAACTTCCATTCCGTGTCGATCGCTTAAAAACAGGTACACCTCCTCGAATTGATGCTAAATCCGTTGATTTCTCGCAGCTGGAACAACAACCGGGTGATACGCCGGTACCAACCTTCTCTTTTATGGGTGATGTGTCGCAACACCCTGAGCAAATCTCTTGCTGGATCACCCATACTAGCGAAAAGACCCATGACATTATTCGTGGCGGGTTGGATCGTTCGCCGATGTATTCCGGGGAAATTGAAGGGGTTGGCCCGCGTTATTGCCCGTCGATCGAAGACAAAGTGATGCGCTTTAGTGATAAAAACAGTCACCAGATTTTCGTCGAGCCTGAAGGTTTGAATACCCACGAATTGTATCCAAACGGTATTTCAACCAGCTTACCGTTTGATGTACAGATGGACTTTGTGCGCTCGATCAAAGGTTTTGAGAATGCGCACATTACGCGTCCGGGCTACGCCATTGAGTACGACTTTTTCGATCCTCGTGACCTCAAAGCATCGTTAGAAACCAAATTTATCCATGGATTGTTCTTTGCGGGACAAATTAACGGTACCACGGGGTATGAAGAAGCTGGTGCTCAAGGTTTGATTGCGGGTATGAACGCTGCGCTGCAAACACAAGGCAAAGACAGCTGGACGCCGCGTCGCGATGAAGCTTACATAGGCGTTTTAATTGATGACTTAATCACGCGCGGCACACAAGAGCCTTACCGCATGTTCACTTCGCGAGCTGAATACCGTTTGATTTTGCGCGAAGACAATGCCGATTTACGTTTGACTGAGCGTGGTCATCAGCTTGGACTAGTGGATGAAGCCCGCTGGGTCGCCTTTAATCACAAGCGTGAAGCGATTGATAGCGAGTTAAAACGTATTGCTAAGCTGGTGATTACGCCGGAAAGCCAGGCAGCCCAAGAATTGAATAAAGTGTTGGAAAAACCGTTGAGCCGTGCTTACAAGGCCCAAGAGTTATTGCGTCGCCCAGATGTGAGTTATGACATGCTGATGTCGCAGCCTGATTTAGGGCCGAAAGTCGAAGACCCTAAGGTTTCTGAGCAGGTCCAGATCCAGACCAAGTACTCGGGTTACATTGAGCGTCAAAAAGATGAAATTGATCGCAACTTACGTAATGAGCATACGCAACTACCGAGTGATATCGACTATACCCAAGTAAAAGGGTTATCCAACGAAGTGGCGCAAAAGCTCCAAAACTTGAAACCTGAAACCATTGGCCAAGCTAGCCGTATTTCAGGGGTTACACCTGCCGCTATTTCGTTGTTGTTGGTGTATTTGAAGAAGCGGAAACACCTAAAGTCAGCGTAATGACTTGTTCCTTTTCTTACGTGGCGACCAACGGGAATGCCTTGGTACAAGAAAAGGAACCAAAAGAAGGCCACCCCGGACATTGAGGTCATGCAAGCATGACTTCCAGCGTCCCGCCCAAAATATTTTCCGCATCAGAGTTTACAGCTCTTCCTTGTGCTGAAAACTCTTAGCAAAATCATCCAAGATTTTGCTCGCGGTATTTTGTGCGTAACTTAGCTCAATGTAAGGGGACCAGAAGCAGGGCTTGTAACAATCGAGTAATAAATATAACCACGAGTAATCTTTAGTGAATCAAGAATTAAAACAACTCCAACCTGAATTTAATCAAGAGTGTCAGAAGCTGGGTATTGCTGTTTCTGAAGCGCAAAGTGAGCAGTTGCTGGAGTATTTATCGTCGTTATTTAAGTGGAATAAAGCATTTAATCTGACGGCGATTCGCAATCCTCAAGAGGCGTTGTACCTTCATTTATTGGATTCTGTGGTGGTATCGCCTGCGGTTGCGTCGTTTGATTCTTGCTTGGATGTGGGTACTGGCGGTGGTTTGCCTGGAATTCCGTTGGCGATTTTAAATCCTGAGAAATCCTTTACCTTGCTGGATACAAACAGTAAGAAAACGCGATTTTTGAAACAGGTGGTCTATGAGTTGGGACTCAATAATGTCACCGTGGTTAATAAGCGGGTACAAGACTTTAATCATGATTCAGGGTATGCTTGCATACTTTCGCGTGCTTTTGCGTCGCTAAAAGACATGACCGATTGGACCGAACATTTACTGGCAGCGGATGGACAGTGGCTGGCAATGAAAGGCTTATACCCTGATGATGAGATAGCACAGTTAGATTCATCGCTACAATTGGTCGATTCTAAGCAAGTAAAGGTTCCCAATTTGGACGCAACGCGGTATTTTATTTATCTCCAAAAAACACAATAAAAGAATCTTGAGGTGACTTGTGGCTTACATCATTGCCATTACCAATCAAAAAGGCGGCGTCGGTAAAACGACCACTAGTGTCAATCTTGCAGCATCTTTGGTGCAAGAGAAGCAGCGTGTGCTGATGATTGATATGGATCCTCAGGGCAATGCCACCATGGGGTCGGGCATTGAAAAGTCGGATTTAGAGCTTTCAACCTATGACTCTTTAATGGAGCCGGAAGACGTTAAAAGCCATATCGTCAGCTCCGATGTTGCGGGTTACGATGTATTGCCTTCAAACGGTGATTTAACCGCGGCTGAAGTTCATTTGTTAGAGTTTGATGATAAAGAAAAGCGTTTGAAACAAGCATTGCAGGCGGTTAATGATCTGTATGACTTTATTCTGATTGATTGCCCTCCGTCGTTGAACATGCTGACCTTGAACTCGCTAGTGGCTTCGGACTCGGTTGTGATACCGATGCAGTGTGAATACTACGCGTTGGAGGGCTTGTCGGCGCTACTTAATACCATTCGTCAGGTTCAAGAGCATGTTAATCCGAACCTTGAGATTGAAGGTATTCTACGCACCATGTACGACCCCCGTAACCGTTTGTCGCTGGAAGTATCACGACAGCTTTTCAGTCACTTTGAGGATAAAGTCTACCGCACCGTGATCCCGAGAAATGTGCGTTTGGCAGAAGCGCCAAGCCACGGCGTTCCAGTATTATTCTATGATCGCAGCTCCAGTGGTTCTAAAGCTTACTTGGCGTTGGCGGGTGAGATTATTAAGCGTCGAAGTGCGGCATAACGATAACGTAGAGAATTTAGAGGACATTTCATGAGTAAACGTGGTTTGGGTAAAGGTTTGGACGCATTACTGGGGAACAGTACCAGTAAAACGGCTAGGGACGCTAAAAAATCAGACGCAAACCAAGACTCAGAAACGATTTTGAGCCAAGACGGCGTTCTTAAAGAAATGCCAATCGAGTTTTTACAGCCCGGTCAATATCAGCCGCGTCGGGTGATGACTGAGGAGGGCCTGGAAGAATTAGCCGACTCAATTCGAGCTCAAGGCATGATCCAGCCGATTGTGATCCGCCCGATTTCTAAAGACAAATATGAGATCATTGCTGGTGAACGTCGTTGGCGTGCAGCGCAAAGAGCAGAGTTGCACCAAATCCCGGTTTTAATAAAAGAAGTTCCGGATGAAGCGGCCATTGCTATGGCCCTGATTGAGAATATTCAACGTGAAGATCTCAATGCAATGGAAGAAGCCAATGCTCTGCACCGCTTAAAAGAAGAATTCAACCTGTCACACCAACAAACGGCCGACGCTGTAGGTAAGAGCCGTACGACCGTAACTAACTTATTGAGATTAATGCAGTTAACGGATGCTTGTAAGACGCATCTGGAGCGTGGGGACATGGAAATGGGTCATGCACGAGCGTTATTAGCGCTTGATGGCGCGAAGCAGTCGGAAACCGCAAAGATCGTGGTGCAGAAAGGATTAACGGTTCGAGAAACGGAAAAGCTGATTCGAAATATTAATGAACCGAAGAAAAAAACCAAAAAAGAAGAAAAAGATCACCATATTGTCGCACTGGAACAACAGCTGGCTGATAAAATCGGTGCCACCGTGGCGATTAATCACGGCTCAAAAGGTAAAGGCAATCTTGTCATTAACTACCACAGCTTGGATGAGCTGGATGGGATATTACAACATTTAGGTATTCAATCAGACTAGAACACAATTTATAGGGATTACAATAACTAATTAGTCACATGAGGTAAAAAAAACACTTTTGTGGCAGTCCTTTGGTTGATAAAAGGCGGGTAAATCTTTATACTTGCCGCCCGAATTGTGGTGAAACTGGTAATGTTGGCATGAGTCAATCACTAGCGCGAAAAGGCCGAATGCAAGCCTACAAGATGGTGCTCGTGCAATTGGCAATCAGTTTTGTCTTGTTTCTGATAGGTCTTTTGATATCAGGAACCGTCAGCCTATCACTAGGGGTTGGCAGTCTCATTGTGGTGCTGGTTAATTTTATCTTTGCCACAATCGTATTTCGCAAGTCAGGTGCTCAGGCAGCTCTCGAAATTAAAAAAGCCTTTAATTTTGGAGAGAGCTTGAAACTAATGCTTGCAGCAGTGCTCATGGCATTTGCATTTATTGTATTACCGGTGCAGGGGGCTCCATTATTGATAGGTTATTCAATAATCGTGCTATCTCAATGGTTTGCACCGTTAATTATTAAGTGACTTATTTTTAAGTGATTAAAGGGGACCTTTCCTTTATAACCGATTAAAGAAAAGGTTTTACTTGATTAAAGAGTATAGGGTTTAAGAAGCAATGGCATCTTCAGAGAATCAAACCAGCGTTGAGTATATCAAGCACCACTTACAAAACTGGCAAGTGTGTAAAACCGACCAAGGTTGGGTATGGAATAACTGCCAAGAGGCTGGTTTTTGGACATTTAATGTCGATAGTCTTATTTTCTCTTTCCTTTTAGGCGCGCTATTTTGCTTTAGTTTCTGGAAAGTGGCTAAAAACGCGAAAATTGAAAACCCTGGCAGATGGCAATCATTTGTCGAAATGATCTTCGAATTTGTTGATAAGTCCGTTAAGGACACCTTCCATGGCAGAAATCCATTAATTGCACCATTAGCATTAACGATTTTCGTCTGGATCTTCCTGATGAACTTAATGGATTTAATTCCTGTCGACCTACTTCCATGGGTTGCAGATAAGATAAATGTGTACGCCTTTGGTGCCGAGCCTGGTCATACCTACTTAAAGGTTGTGCCAAGTACTGATGCCAATATTACCTTTGGTTTATCGTTGGGCGTATTCTTACTCATTATCTTCTACAGCATTAAAGTGAAAGGTGTTGGCGGTTTCGTTGGTGAATTAACGTTACACCCTTTCTCAAGCAAGAATAAATTTGTACAGGTGATTTTGATTCCGGTTAACTTATTGATGGAATCCATTGGTCTTCTGGCAAAACCTGTATCGTTAGCGCTGCGTTTGTTCGGTAACTTATACGCAGGTGAGTTGATATTTATTTTGATTGCGGTCTTGATGAGTGCTGGTATCGGCGGCATCGTTGGCGGTGGTATCGCTTACATGATATGGGCTATTTTCCACATCCTAGTAATCGTACTACAGGCTTTCATCTTCATGATGTTGACGATTGTCTACTTGAGCATGGCTCACGAAGATCATTAATCACAGTTGTAAGTTTTAGATTGAGTTTTTAGTTTTAATATTTAGTTTTTAACATTTAACCATTTCTCGATTGGAGGAAAACAATGGAAACTTTGTTCGCGTTCACAGCATTAGGTGTGTTATTAATTTTGGGTCTAGGTGCTTTGGGTACTGCGATTGGCTTCGGTCTTCTAGGTGGTAAATTCCTTGAAGCTTCAGCTCGTCAACCTGAACTAGCTCCAATGCTACAAACTAAAATGTTCCTAGTAGCTGGTCTTCTGGATGCGGTAACCATGATCGGTATCGGTATCGGCATGTGGTTCACATTCGCAAGCCCATACGTTGGTCAATTGCAATCTCTTTTAGGTTAATACGATTGCACGCTGGTATTAATACCAAATTAATGACTAACTATTAGAGAGGGGGAATAGACGTGAATATTAACGCTACCCTATTAATCAATATGGTTTTCTTTGCTGGCTTCGTGTGGTTCTGCATGAAGTTTGTATGGCCTCCAATCATGGCAGCCATCAAAGAGCGCCAAGATAAAATTGCCGAAGGTCTTGCGGCTTCTGAAAGAAGTCAAAAAGATCTAGAGCTTGCTCAAGAAAAAGCAGCTGAGATGTTGCGTGAGGCGAAAGGCCAATCTGCTGAATTAGTAGATTCTGCTAAAAAACGCCACACCGAAATCGTTGATTCTGCTAAAGATGATGCACGTGCTGAAGCTGATAAAATCAAAGCTGGCGCACAAGCTGAAATCGAGCAAGAAGTTAACCGTGCTCGTGAGCAACTTCGCACAAAAGTGGCAACACTTGCGGTTGCTGGCGCAGAGAAAGTTATCGAGCGCAATATTGACGAAGCGGCGAACAACGATATGTTCGATAAGCTAGTCAAAGATCTATAAGGGTTAACTATGGCAGAGCTATCTACTATTGCAAGACCATACGCAAAAGCAGCATTCGAATATGCTCTTGGTTCTCAGACTGTGTCTGAGTGGGCAAGCATGTTAGATTTTGTCGCTCAAGCCGTTAGCAATGATGAAGTGGCGTCACTGATTACAAACCCTGCCCTTTCGACAGAACAGAAAGGTGAGGTTGTTCTTAAAATCGGTGAAGGCCATTTGGTCGATAAAGTTCAGAACTTTATTAAACTGCTTGCAAGAAATAATCGCTTAGAAGCATTGCCAGCAATTCGCCAACGTTTCGACGTGTTAAAAGCGAATTATGACAAAACGGTTGATGTCGAAGTAACTTCGGCAG
Organism: Kangiella marina; assembly: GCF_039541235.1. Lineage (NCBI taxonomy): Bacteria > Pseudomonadati > Pseudomonadota > Gammaproteobacteria > Kangiellales > Kangiellaceae > Kangiella > Kangiella marina. The sequence continues at coordinate 1,419,909 of NZ_BAABFV010000001.1, forward strand.
CGGCCTTAAGCGATGAACAATTGCAACGACTAACTGACAAGTTGACGACAAAACTTGGTCGTAAGGTTAACATTGAAACACAAGTGGATTCTTCAATGATTGGTGGACTGGTTATCAGAGCCGGTGACATGGTTATTGACGGATCAATACGCGGTAAGCTCAACAAGCTTTCCGAAACGCTAAGAGCTTAGTGAGGAAGAAGCATGAGTGTGCAACTGAATCCATCTGAAATTAGCGAGCTAATTAAAAAGCGCATCGACTCTTTTGAAGTTGTGAGCGAAGCTCGTAATGAAGGTACTATCGTCAGCGTATCTGACGGTATTTTACGAATTCATGGTCTAGAAGAAGTCATGGCTGGTGAGATGATTGAACTCCCTGGCGGTAAATATGGTATGGCTTTGAACCTAGAGCGTGACTCAGTCGGTGCGGTAGTTCTTGGTGACTACTCTGACATCGTTGAGGGCATGACAGCGAAATGTACTGGTCGTATTCTTGAAGTACCAGTCGGTCGTGGTCTTCTAGGTCGCGTAGTAGACGCGCTAGGTAACCCTCTGGACGGCAAAGGTCCAATCGAGAATGACGGTTTCTCTCCAATCGAAAAAATTGCACCGGGTGTAATTGAACGTCAATCGGTAGACCAGCCTGTTCAAACTGGTATGAAATCTATTGATGCGATGATTCCTGTTGGTCGTGGTCAGCGTGAGTTGATTATTGGTGACCGTCAGACTGGTAAAACAGCCATCGCTATTGATGCCATCATCAACCAAAAAGGCACAGGCGTGACTTGTGTATACGTAGCGGTTGGTCAGAAAGCATCGACAGTAAACAACATCGTACGTAAGCTTGAAGAGCACGGTGCAATGGACCACACTATCGTGGTAGCTGCGACAGCAGCAGATGCGGCTGCACTGCAGTTCATCGCTCCATTCTCTGGTTGTTCTATGGGTGAGTTCTTCCGTGACCGCGGTGAAGACAGCTTAATCGTATATGATGATTTGACGAAACAAGCATGGGCTTACCGTCAAATTTCATTGCTATTACGTCGTCCTCCAGGTCGTGAAGCATACCCTGGTGACGTTTTCTACTTACACTCGCGTCTTCTTGAGCGTGCTGCACGAATCAATGCAGATCATGTTGAAAAGATCACTAACGGTGAAGTAAAAGGTCAAACGGGTTCTTTGACAGCATTGCCTATCATTGAAACTCAAGCTGGTGACGTATCAGCGTTCGTACCAACTAACGTAATCTCGATTACAGACGGTCAGATCTTCTTAGAAACTGACTTATTCAACGCAGGTATTCGTCCGGCGGTGAATGCAGGTCTATCGGTATCGCGTGTAGGTGGTGCAGCACAGACTAAGATCATTAAGAAGCTTGGTGGTGGTGTTCGTCTAGCATTGGCTCAGTATCGTGAATTAGCAGCATTTGCTCAGTTCGCGTCTGACCTTGATGACGCAACACGTGCACAGCTAGAGCATGGTCAACGTGTTACTGAATTAATGAAGCAGAAACAATATGCTCCATTATCAGTAGCTGAAATGGCTATCTCATTGTACGCAGCAGAAGAAGGCCACTTGAAAGATGTTGAAATCAACAAAATCGGTGACTTTGAATCTGCATTGCTAGACTACTTCAAGAACCAACACGGCGACTTGTTGAATGAAATCAATGAAAAATGTGATTACAACGACGACGTGAAAGCTAAACTTGAAGAAGCTTTAACTAAGTTTAAGTCTACGCAAACTTGGTAAGACTAAGTTTTGAAGGGTGCTTTATGCGCCCTTCCCTACTTACCAAACACTAATTTTAGACTGGAAATAGAGTATGTCAGGCGCTAAAGAAATTCGTACCAAAATTGGGTCGATTAAAAATACGCAAAAAATTACTTCTGCGATGGAAATGGTTGCGGCAAGTAAAATGCGTAAAGCGCAAGATCGTATGGCATCATCACGTCCTTACGCTGAAAAAATTCGCACTGTGATCAAACACATTGCGCAAGGTACTCCTGAGTACCGTCATGCTTATATTACTGAGCGTGATGTTAAGCGTGTAGGTTATATCGTGGTATCAACAGATCGCGGTTTATGTGGTGGCTTGAACATTAACTTGTTCAAGAAAGCACTAAACAGCATGAAAGAATGGTCTGAACAAGACATTGAAGTTGATATGTGTCTTATCGGCAGCAAAGCTACAGGATTCTTTAGAAGAGTCGGTGGTTCAGTTGTTGCTAAAAGTTCAAATCTTGGTGATACACCAGAGATTGAAGACTTGATTGGCGCAGTTAAAGTGATGTTAAAAGCCTACGATGAAGGTCGCATCGATCGTTTATTTATCGTAACTAACGAATTTGTGAATTCAATGACGCAAGAGCCTAAGGTTGAGCAGTTATTGCCTCTACCGGTTGGTCAAGACGATGAATTGCGTCACCATTGGGATTATTTGTACGAGCCAGAAGCGAAGCCGCTTTTGGACAAACTAATGGTTCGTTTCATTGAATCACAAGTTTATCAGGCCGTTGTAGAAAACATCGCCTGTGAACAAGCTGCACGAATGGTAGCGATGAAAGCTGCTTCGGATAACGCAGGTGATCTTATTGATGACCTTGAGCTTGTTTACAACAAAGCACGTCAGGCAGCGATTACTCAAGAGTTGGCTGAGATTAGTGCTGGTGCAGCTGCGGTTTAATACATTACTTTCGCGTAAAGTAGAGAAGATAAGTTTTTAAAGCTTAAGATTGAGGAAATCAATATGAGCACAGGTAACATTGTAGAAATTATCGGCGCGGTTATCGACGTTGAGTTCCCGCGTGATAGTGTTCCTAAGGTTTATGATGCACTTACAGTAACTGACACTGGCTTGACGCTAGAAGTTCAGCAACAGTTAGGTGACGGTGTTGTTCGTTGTATCGCGATGGGAGCATCAGATGGTTTACGTCGTGGACTAGAAACAACTAATACTGGCGCGCCAATTCAGGTTCCTGTGGGTACTGAAACCCTAGGCCGTATCATGGACGTGCTTGGTAACCCAATCGACGAAAAAGGTCCTATCGGTGAGAAAGAGCGTATGTCTATTCACCGAAAGGCGCCTACTCTTGAAGAGTTAGCACCTGCTAATGAACTTCTAGAGACTGGTATTAAGGTTATTGACTTGGTATGCCCGTTCGCAAAGGGTGGTAAAGTTGGTCTGTTTGGTGGTGCCGGTGTTGGTAAAACTGTAAACATGATGGAGCTTATCCGTAACATTGCGATTGAGCACTCAGGTTTCTCAGTATTCGCTGGTGTTGGTGAGCGTACTCGTGAGGGTAACGACTTCTACCACGAAATGACTGATTCAAACGTAATCGATAAAGTATCGCTAGTATACGGTCAGATGAACGAACCACCGGGTAACCGTCTACGTGTTGCTTTGACTGGTTTGACGATGGCGGAAAAATTCCGTGACGAAGGCCGTGACGTACTATTGTTCGTTGATAACATCTACCGTTATACCCTAGCAGGTACTGAGGTATCAGCACTTCTAGGTCGTATGCCATCAGCGGTAGGTTACCAGCCTACACTAGCTGAAGAGATGGGTGTTCTTCAGGAGCGTATTACTTCAACGAAGACGGGTTCGATTACGTCGATTCAGGCGGTATACGTACCTGCGGATGACTTAACGGATCCATCGCCAGCAACGACGTTCGCACACTTAGATGCAACAGTTGTATTGTCTCGTCAAATCGCTGAGCTAGGTATTTACCCTGCGGTTGACCCACTAGACTCTACTTCACGTCAGCTTGATCCGTTAGTTATCGGTAATGAGCACTATGACGTAGCTCGTGGCGTTCAAGGTGTATTGCAGCGTTATAAAGAGTTGAAAGATATTATTGCGATTCTTGGTATGGACGAGCTTTCTGAAGAAGATAAGCAGACGGTATCACGTGCTCGTAAGATTCAACGTTTCTTATCGCAGCCATTCTTCGTAGCAGAAGTATTTACTGGTGCTCCTGGTAAATATGTATCGTTGAAAGACACGATTTCTGGCTTCAAAGGCATTTTGAACGGTGAATACGATCACTTGCCTGAGCAAGCGTTCTACATGGTTGGCTCAATCGAAGAAGCGGTTGAAAAGGCTAAAAACATTTAATCAGCCCTTACTTAGTATTAAGAAGGGGGGGACCTAATGGCAATGACTGTACATTTGGATATCGTTAGCGCAGAAGACTCAATCTTTTCTGGAAAGGTTGAGCGTCTTATTGCGACAGGTGATTTGGGTGAGCTAGGTGTTGAACCTGGCCACGCTCCCCTACTAACGTCATTAAACCCAGGCCCAGTCAAAGTGACTTTGCCAGGTGGCGAGGTTGAGTTGTTTTTCGTCTCAGGCGGAATGCTGGAAGTTCAACCACACATGGTAACAGTATTGGCTGATACGGCTGTTCGAGCGGAAGACGTTGATGAAGCAAAAGCTTTAGAAGCTGAAAAAGACGCTCGTGAAGCCTTGGCTGATCAAAGTTCTGAGATTGAGTACTCTAAAGCTGCTGCTGAGTTAGCTGAAGCTGTTGCTCAATTACGCACGCTACGTGCGATTAAAAAGAAAAGCGGAAAATAATTCTTTTTAAAAGAGCGAAATAAAAAAGGTGGCTTTGGCCACCTTTTTTTATGTTCGAATGTTGTCTTTTATGGGTTACATGTCTTCTGGAGTCATACATGGTTCAACCATAAACTCTGGAGTCGCCATCTGACTTGTAAGACTGTATAGCATCATACTCGAAGCGCCTAAGTGAGGATCACCGATAGTGCCACCAGTACCGCCGCCGCCAAAACTGATATTATCCCAGTCATTTTGCGAAGCATTAATATTGCCGACAAAAACTGATGATTGCAGAGTACCATTGTTGTTGACGTCTAAATTTGCGCTGGCTGTTCCTGATAACCAAGAACCGTTACGGCGTACTTGATAGTCAGCCAAATCGGATTCAGTAGTGCCTCCATATCCAGACATAGCGCTAAACTCACTGATGTTACCGCTGATGGCGTTAACTTTTAAGCGAGAATAGTCAACAACACCGGTTGCGCCATCAACACGTAGCCCCGGCATTTGGTAGTCATAACTCATGATGCTGAGGTAATTTAGTTTACGGTTGGTATTTTCATTACCACCATGACGTAGACCTAGATTGTGACCAAACTCGTGCATCAACGTGCCAGCTTGTTGCTGCATTGTGCCACCAGGAGTCGGCCATCCACCTAAACTCACAACAAAGTCATGGGCTGGGATACCGCGAGAAATACCACTGGAAGTACCGCCACTATGGCGATCAGCAAATAAAGCATAGTGGAACAATTTACTGCGTCTTGACGGGAAGTATTGATTTTTAATGACATCAAAATCAGTCCAAACCGGGCTTAAGTTACTATCAACATCGGCGGCAGCGATTTGAGAATCCAAATCAATGGCTAATGTAATGCCTGTTGAGCCATCAGGATTGGTCACTGGGGCGTCGGCAAATGCTTGAATAACTTGATCTAACGCTGCTTGATCAGGTTTAAAGGCTTGATAATAGTCAGCTTCAACCAACACCGTTTTACGCAGCGGATCGGCGCCATAGTAGCGGATATCAACCCCGTTGTAGCCGAAGATTTCAGCGGCATCACTCAAACGATCGTCATCTGTGTCGCTATCATAAGGATTGGTGCCGTAGCGCGTTTCGGCCGCGTTACAGATAGAGTCGCCATCGCTATCAAGGCTGCCTAGTGGGCAAAGATAAATAACTGGTGCGTCACTGACGTAATAGGTTTTACCACTATAAGTAATTTTTTGGTAATCCGGCTTATGATAGAAGGTGCGTGATTGATAACCCGGTTTAGAGACTCTGAAGGTGACGGCCTCTTGACCGCTTGATGGTGTGATAAATTTAGTATTGGCGCTGCCATTGCGGTCACCATAGGCATCAAACACATACATACCCGAAGTATCGGTGCCTTCTGGAAAGCCGCAACCATTACCTGAGCAGTTTCCATTAATGACAGAAACCTTAGCTTGGTAAACGGCGGAACCGGTGTTAGCGTCTTGGACTGTACCGTAAATACAGCCATTAAGAATAGCTGCCGAAGCAGTCAGTAATAACAGTTTTTTCATTTCAATCTCCTTTGAAATATTCCTGTGAAAGGCTTCATCTATGAAGCATGACCAGCTTAATAAAGACTTGAAGAATGAAAAAGTGGTTAAAACTGAAAAAAAAGTGAGAGATCACTGAAAAATGTATTCTATAAAAGCCAAAATTGATGATAAGTGTTAAAATAAGCGCTTAATTTCAACGAATTAGAATAAATATGGCACTAAGCGTCGTGATATTGGCAGCGGGCAAAGGGACTCGCATGCGCTCAAACTTGCCAAAAGTATTACACCCTATAGCTGGTCGCTCGATGGTAGAGCACGTCATCAATACTGCAAACTCATTACAACCCAAGCAAATCATCGTTGTAGCGGGCCATGGCATCCATCAAGTTGAAAAGAAACTCGAAAACACTAATATAACCATCGTAGAACAAGCCGAGCAATTAGGAACCGGCCACGCGGTTGATCAAGCTTTGCCTATAATCAGTGATGATGATCAGGTTTTAGTACTTTATGGTGATGTTCCATTGATTCAATCCAGTACGCTCAAAGATCTGATTCAAGCACAACCATCTGCTGGCATCGGATTGTTAACAGTAAAACTGGATAATCCGTCGGGCTATGGCAGAATCATTCGCAATTCACAGAATGAGGTTACCGAAATCGTTGAGCAAAAAGATGCGAATGATGAACAGTTGAAAGTGACAGAAGTTAATACCGGAATACTGTGCGCGAATGCTGCGGCGTTAAAGCAATGGTTGAGTAACATTGATAATAACAATGCCCAAGGTGAGTATTATCTGACGGATTGCATTGCTATGGCTGCAGACAAGACTCAAAACGATGATGCAGGGGTTATCGCATGCCACCCTACTTCGGAGATGGAAGTCGAAGGGGTTAACAGCCGCGTGCAGTTGGCACAGCTGGAGCGTCGCTACCAAGAAGCGCGTGCACAAGAGTTATTAGAGCAAGGTGTTACCCTACTGGATCCAGCGCGATTGGATGTTCGAGGCGAACTAAACTGCGCAAACGATGTCTTGATAGATGTCAATGTGATTATCGAAGGCAAAGTCACCATTGAGTCGGGTGCGACAATTGGTGCAAACGTCATATTGAAAGACTGTGTGATTGGTCGAGACAGTCAAATAAAACCGAACACCATGATAGAAAGTGCCGAAATTGGGGCAGCTTGCCAAGTAGGCCCGTTCGCGAGGATTCGTCCAGGAACGAGACTGGAAGATGAAGCGTTCATAGGTAACTTTGTTGAGACCAAGAAGGCAACGCTGGGTAAAGGCAGCAAAGCAAGTCACTTGACCTATTTAGGCGATGCTGAGATTGGTCAAGGGGTCAATGTGGGCGCGGGAGTGATTACCTGTAACTATGATGGTGCTAATAAGTTTGTTACACGAATTGAAGATGGTGCCTTTATTGGATCAGACTGCCAATTAGTTGCACCGGTGACTATTGGACAAAATGCGACAGTGGGCGCGGGCACGACGGTAACTAAAGATGTTCCAGCTAATGAATTATCGATCAGTCGGGTGCCACAAAAAAACATTGAAGGCTGGCAAAGGCCGGTTAAACAGCAAAAAAGTAATAGCGAAGGATAAAGAATAATGTGCGGAATTGTTGGTGCAATCGCGCAACGAGATGTCAGCGACATCTTGGTTGAAGGTTTGAAACGTTTGGAATACCGTGGATATGACTCTGCGGGAGTGGCTATTTATCATGATGGTCACATTGAAAGAATTCGACGGGCTGGAAAAGTATCTGAACTTAAAGAAGCTCTGACTAAAAGCCCAATAAGCGGTGGCTTAGGCATTGCTCACACTCGTTGGGCAACTCATGGTGAGCCAACAGAGCGAAATGCTCACCCACACATGTCCGAAGATAATATTGCGTTGGTGCATAACGGCATCATTGAAAACCATGACGAGTTACGCGATGAACTGAAAAATAGAGGGTATCGCTTTGAGTCCGATACCGATACTGAAGTCATTGCGCACTGCTTACATGAGGCACTACAAAACACCGATAGCCTGTTGAAGGCGCTATTAGCAACGACAAAGAAGCTGAAAGGTGCTTATGGCACGGTAGCCATCGACGCTAATCAGCCAGATAAAATGGTAGTTGCCCGTTCCGGCAGCCCATTAGTGATTGGCAAAGGTATTGGCGAATACTTTGTCGCTTCAGATCAGTTGGCTTTATTGCCGGTCACACGCGAGTTTTTATATCTGGAAGAAGGTGAAGTGGCTGAGGTGCGCCGAGATGGATTTACCTTATTAAACAGTGATGGTAAAGAAATTCATCGAGAATTTGAAACCTCAGATATTCAGCATGATGCTGTCGATAAAGGAAACTACCGTCACTTTATGTTGAAAGAAATATTTGAGCAGCCGTCAGTGGTCGCAGAAACCTTAGAAGGCCGTATTGTCGATCATCAGGTTTACGTTGAGACTCTTGGCGAAAATGCGACAAAGATCTTTGAGCAAGTGGATGCGCTACAAATTATTGCTTGTGGCACCAGCTACCATGCGGCATTGGTTGCGAAATACTGGGTTGAGCAATATCTTAAGATTCCATGCTTAGTTGAAATCGCCAGCGAGTACCGTTATCGCGACACCGCAGTGATTCCAAACAGCTTATTTATAACGATTTCACAATCAGGTGAAACTGCCGATACCTTGGCGGCTCTAAACAAAGCCAAAGATGAAGGTTATTTAGCAAGTTTGACGGTATGCAACTCCCCTGCTTCTTCCATGGTGCGTGAGTCTGACTTTACCTTATTAACGCGAGCCGGTGCTGAAATTGGCGTTGCCTCGACCAAGGCATTTACGGCACAGCTTGTTTCTTTGCTTCTTCTTATGGTGTCGATTGGTAAAGCCAAGGGTATGGAAAAAGCCGTCGAACAAGAAATCGTAGACGCATTGGAGCATTTGCCGCATGAAATCCAGAAAGCACTGGATCAGGCTGAAGCTATCGATAAGCTATCAGAGGCATTTGCAGAGAAACAACATACGTTATTTTTAGGACGCGGTCAGCAGTACCCAATAGCGATGGAGGCGGCGTTAAAGTTAAAAGAAATTTCGTATATTCATGCGGAAGCCTATGCGGCGGGTGAATTAAAGCATGGACCTTTAGCGTTAATTGATAAAGAAATGCCAACGGTTGTTGTTGCCCCAAATGATAATTTACTGGAAAAATTGAAGTCTAATGTTGAGGAAGTGCGCTCACGAGGCGGTAACCTCTTTGTTTTTGCAGACAAGTCAGCTAATATTCAGGATTCAAATGGTATAACAGTGTTCCCTGTGGATAGCCAATATCGAATTACGGCCCCCATGGTTTACACCATTCCAATGCAACTTTTGTCGTATTACGTGGCGGTGATCAAAGGAACTGATGTCGATCAGCCGAGAAATTTAGCAAAATCAGTGACAGTTGAATGATTTAGGAGTCATGAATGAAATTAAAAGTATTATTAGGTAGTGTTTTAGCGTTGATTGCCATGAGCCAGGTGGCTTGTGCTGAAAATAACACGAGTAAGTCCGCTATCGTTAAAGAAGGCGAAGACTACACAGTTATCAGTGGCAAAGAAGCGAGCGCTAAGCCACACGTATATGAGTTTTTCTCATATACATGCCCACACTGCTACAACTTAGAGCCGGTGTTAAACAAGTGGAAGGAGTCTAAGCCAGAAGCTGTGAAATTCGAGCAAGTTCCAGTTTTCATGAGCCAGGTGCCACACTTAACTTATGGTTACTACGCGGCAGAGGTTTTGGGCGTTAAAGACAAGGTACACCCAGCAATTTTCCATCAATGGCATGCCGAAAAAAATATCGTCAAATCAAAAGAAGATTTAATTCCAATCTTTGAAGAAGCCGGTATTTCTAAAGAAGACTTTGAAAAAGCTTACACCTCATTTGGTGTTGAGAGTAAAGTCCAATACGCAAAAAAGCTAGCGCGTGATTTCCGTGTAAGTCGTTTCCCTATGGTTATTGTGAACAAAAAATACACGGTACAAAGCTATAAAAACATCAATGAAATGCTAGGTAGCTTTGCCATAGAAAACACAAAGTAATCCCTACTTATACAAAGTGTTAATTCAAAAATGCCAGTGTTCACTGGCATTTTTTATGGTTATACTTAATATGAACGATACAATAAAAAAAACGTCAACCGTAAGCTAAGTTCACAACTCACACAGTTCAACTATGACCGATCCAAGCAAACAGAAAGAGTCTCAAGTGAAAGGAAAAGCGATTCAATCACAACCCTTTAAGGTTAAGGTGATTCGAGCATTAATCCGCTTTTTTGCCGCGATGCCAGCCTTTGTTGGGAGTGGCTTTTCAAGGCTTTTTGCAACCTGTTCAAGGGTATTTAAGTCCCGTGGTTATCAAACAACGCTGACCAACTTAGAGCTGTGTCTGGCTGATAAAACCGTCAAGCAACGTCAGGAGATTGCTGCTGATAGTTTACGTCATACGGGTAAATTATTTTTTGAAGCGGCTAAGATTTGGAAGAAATGTGAAGGCGAGCAGTTTCTAGACAAGATATATGGTGAGGCCTTGGTCAAGGATACTGTAGCACAAGGTCAAGGGGTGCTTTTTACCGGCTCTCATATCGGAAATTGGGAGGTCGCTTTATATTACCTTGGCAGCCGATACCCCTTTCACTGTATGTACCGCCCGCCTCGGCAACAAGAGATGGATGAAGTCATCAATATGGGGCGCTGTCAGAATGATACGACGATGGTCAAAGGGGATAGCCGTGGTGTTATGCACATGATTAAGATGTTAAAAAACGGTGAGGTTGCAGCGGTGTTAAGCGATCAAGAGCCGGGGCGTCGAGCGGGAGTCTTTGTTCCCTTTTGTGGTAAGCAAGCGTTGACCATGACTATTGTGCAAAAAATTCAACAAAAAAGTGATGCCAAACTGTTTCAAGTAGCAGCTATTAAAAATGACGCTAATCGTTATGACATACATTTAATGCCAATTGATATTAACCCGGATCAAAGCGTAGAAAGTTATGCGAAACAGGTTAATGGAGAGTTGGAAGGAATGATTCGTCAATATCCTGAGCAGTATCAGTGGTCCTATAAACGCTTTAAAACGACCGAGTGTGGCGGATCCAACCCGTATCAGAAGTAAGTTAGCGTCGCCAAAAATAAGGGGTAAATAACACTAGAAGGGTAAATATTTCAAGACGACCTAACAGCATGGCGAAGCTTAAAATGTATTTCGTGAAATCATTGAGACTGCTGTAATTGACTGAAACCTCACCGAGACCTGGACCCAGATTATTTAAGCAAGCCGCGACAGCAGAAAAAGCGGTAATCTGATCGATGCCGTTGGCCATGAGCAAGATCATAAGAATTAAAAAGAGCATGACATAGGTGGCGAAAAAGCCCCATACCGCTTGTACCACACGATCGCTGACAGAGGTTTTGCCTAGCTTGATCAAAAAGACCCCTGTTGGATGAACCAATCGTTTAATTTCTCGAAACCCTTGCTTGAAGAGTAATACGATTCGAATAATTTTTATGCCGCCACCAGTAGAGGCCGCACAAGCTCCGGCAAAGCTCGTTAAAATCAACAAGACAGGCAAGAAGCTTGGCCAAGCGCTGAAATCAGAGCTGGCAAAACCCGTGGTTGTAGCAATTGAGATGGTATGAAAAATACTCTTCACCAGGCCTTCGGAAAAGCCAAACTGGTTATAGCTTAACAGGACCGCAAGACAGATTAGGGTTACGCAAACCAGCATCGCCAAATAGCTTTTAAACTCGGGATCTTTAAAGTACGGCGTCAGACTAAGACTTCTAACCGCCATGAAGTGCAGTGAAAAATTAACCCCCGACAACAACATGAATAGTGACGCCACTAATTCAATATTAGAGCTTTCAAAATAGCCTATGCTGGCATCATGAGGCGAGAATCCACCAATGGCGACGGTCGAAAAACTGTGAGCTAAGGCATCGAACGGCGTCATGCCCGCTAGCCAATAGGCAACGGCACAGGCAATGGTCAGGCCGAGATAGATATACCACAAGGCCTTGGCCGTACCAGCGATTCGTGGTGTGAGTTTGTTGTCCTTCATTGGGCCGGGCGTTTCAGCGCGGTAAAGCTGCATCCCACCAATACCCAGCATAGGCAGGATAGCGACCGCAAGAACGATGATACCCATGCCGCCAAGCCATTGCAGTTGTTGTCGATAATAAAGAATGGAGTGAGGTAGACTGTCGAGGCCGCTGATCACCGTTGCACCAGTCGTTGTCAGCCCTGAAAATGCCTCAAAAACGGAATCGGCTAGCGACATTTCAATCCTGTCCATCAGTAAAAATGGAACAGAGCCCATTAAACTTAAAACCGTCCAAAACAGCACAACCACTAAAAAGCCGTCGCGGACTTTTAAATCACTTTTGGCGTGGCGTTTAGGAAAGAATATCAGGAAGCCAAAAATAAGGGTCATGAAAAAGGTCAATACAAAAGCACTACCGCCGCCATCCTGATAGATCAGTGCTACCACGCTCGGCGGAATCATGGTCAAACTGAAGACCATGATTAATAACCCTAAAATGCGTGTAATGGTAGCGAATTGCATTAAACGTCCTAAATAAGGCTAAAAATAGGTGACATTGACTTGGAAAAGACGTTCAACATCTTGAATATAGTCTTTGTCCACCATGAACAGAACCACATGATCGTTTTCACGGATAATAAGATTATCGTGCGCGATCAAAACCTGATCATCGCGCACGATGGCCCCAATCGAGGTTCCAGGCGGTAACGCCAGCTCGCTAATCGAGCGTCCGATAACAGAAGAGGTCTGTTCATTACCTTTAGCAATGGCTTCAATGGCTTCTGCCGCACCACGACGAAGCGAATAAACGCTAGAAACGTGTCCGCGTCGAATATGAGTCAGCAAGCTGCCAATGGTCACCTGCTGTGGCGAAATAGCGATATCAATTTCATGTCCTTGAATAAGATCGACATAAGCGGTGCGGTTAATCAGAACCATAGTTTTGCGCACGCCCAAACGTTTGGCGAGTAGCGCCGACATGATGTTTGCTTCGTCATCATTCGTCACTGCGATAAACAGATCAAACTCGCTGATATTTTCATCGGTCAATAAATCTTCGTCAGAGACATCGCCTTGCAGAACCAAGGTATCTTCAAGATTGTTAGCGAGTTCTTCCGCTCGCTCGGGATCGCGCTCAATGATTTTGACCAACATCTTCTTTTCAAGACGCTTGGCCAAACCCTGACCGATATTGCCGCCACCCGCGATAATCACGCGTTGATAGCTTTTTTCGAGACGCTGCAGCTCACTCATGACTGAGCGAATATGCTTTTTGGCGGCAAGGAAGAAGACCTCATCGTCGGCTTCAATCACCGTGTGTCCTGTCGGCACGATAGGCTTTCCACGTCGAAAAATAGCCGCAACACGGGTTTCGACATTGGGTAAGTGTTGCTTTAACTCGGACAGCGCATTACCAACGAGAGGGCCGCCATAATAGGCCTTAACAGCAACTAAGCGCAGTAAGCCATTGGCGAAATCTAACACCTGAAAAGCCCCAGGATTATCGACCAAGCGTTCAATATACTCGGTAACCAATTTTTCAGGACTAATGACCACATCCACTGGAATGTGGTTATGGGTAAACAAGTCGTGCTTATGGTGGTAATTAGCCGAGCGGATTCGAGCGATTTTAGTGGGTGTTTGGTAAAGGCTGTGAGCTATTTGGCAAGCGATCATATTGACCTCATCGCTACTGGTAACCGCGACCAGCATATCGCTGTCATCAATGCCTGCGTTGGCTAACACATCAGGATAGGCGGCATGACCAACTATCGTGCGCAGATCGAGGTGATCTTGGATGTAGCGCAACCGCTTGGGATCCGAGTCAATTAAGGTAATGTCGTTATTTTCGCCCTCTAAACTGAGCGCGAGGCTAGTACCCACCTGACCGGCGCCGAGAATAATAATTTTCATAACGACAAATAATAAGCCTTCTTATTAGTATCTGATGCTTATGCTAACGCTAACTGCATGGGATCGGAAGGGTTTTTTGATGAATATGGGTATTAATATCAGGGATTTAGCAATCTGCGGTAAAGGCTTGCGAGGCTACTGACTGCGCTGCTGGACTGCTATTTAACTCGATTTCTGCAATAGGGCGTAATAGAAACCGTCCATGCTTCCTGTTCCCGGAATAATTTGGCAGCCCAGTTGAGCGTGGCTTATGGCGACTAACGCTTCGGGCAAGTCGACTAAATTGGCGCTATGAGTGCGATCTAGAAAAGCTGTTATTTGTTGCTCATTTTCTTCGAAAAGAATGGAACAGGTGGCGTAAAGTAGCTTTCCTCCAGGTTTTAAAGCAGTCCAAGCAGCATCCAAGATCTCGTTTTGGATCTGTTGCAGCTCTGCAATATCGCTATCCCGACGCAGAAGTTTAATATCTGGATGACGACGTATAACGCCAGTTGCACTGCAGGGCACGTCCAATAAAATCGCGTCATAGTGATCGGTTTGGTTGTGTAAAAAACGGGTAACGTCACTATCGTGAATGGTGGCTGATAACTCCAACCGCTCGAGGTTTTCTTGGATCCGGAAACAGCGAATAGGATCTATATCAACCGCATCCAATTGGATGCGGTTGTCGGTAAACTCAAGTAGGTGGGCGCTTTTACCGCCAGGGGCTGCGCAAGCGTCTAAAACTTTTTGATCTGGTTTGGGCGCGAGTAACTGGGCCGCTAATTGTGCCGCGACGTCTTGTACGGAACACATGCCCTGCTCGAACCCTGGGAGCGATAGGACTGGAACGGCTTGGTCTAACACAACGGCGCTGCTCACCAATGGGTGTTCGGAGTACCCTAGACCGACTTCATCCAACGACCGGCAAAAATCAGCACGGCTAGTTTTCATCCGGTTGATGCGTAACGACATTGGTGCTTGCTGATTGGATTGTTCGAGAATCTGTTCAACCTGACCTTTATAATGTGGCTTAATACGTTTGATGAGCCACTCTGGAAAGCTAAATTTGGTGTCCCAATGGTGATCCAGCTGTTGAGCTAATGCCTCTTTTTGGCGTAAATAGCTGCGAAGAACGCCATTTAAGAGCTTCGTCGCCCACTCTTTTTTGAGCTGGCGACAGCCATCAACCGTTTCGCTGATAGCGGCATGATCGGGCACTCGGCTATATTCCAGTTGGTAAAGCCCCACGATTAATAAGCAGAGCAAATCCCGATCTTTGGGTTTAAAGGGCTTTCTTAACAGTAAATGGCTAAGCGCATCTAAACGCTCAAAATAACGGCACGATCCCAAGACGATGGCTTTATATAGCGAGGTATCGCTGGGGTTTTCAAATTCGATATTGGCCAATACATCGCTTGAGGATTGGCCCTCAAAGGCGATCGTATGTAACGATTGAGCCGCCTGAGAGCGAATTTTCTGTGCGTTGAATAGAGCCAATGAGATAGCCTTACAGTATTTAAGATAAAGTAAATTGCACGCCTTTGGCTAGCAATTCTTGATTTTTAGGAGCATTTAGAAGATCTTTGACAGGCATGCGACGAGAGCCAGGAAGTTGCAACTCGGTAAGCATCAATTGTCCTTGGCCACACTGGACCAAGATGCCTTCTTGGCTAGCGTCGAGAATGGTTCCGGCGGCTTGCTGCGCTTGAGGAGCGCTGTGTTCACTGGCCACTGCGGCCTGCCAAATGCGGATAACCTCTCCGTCTAATTCAGTTTGTGCCACCGGCCAACTGTTAAATGCACGAATAGTGCGTTCAATGTTGGCGGCGTCTCGCGTCCAGTCAATCATAGCTTCTTGTTTACTGAGCTTGTGCGCATAGGTGGCTAAGCTGTCATCTTGCGTTTCGGCCGACATGCCCTTCTTCGCGATCTGGTTGAGGGTGTCGGCTAATACTTGGGCACCTTGAAGGGCTAACTTATCATGCAAACTAGCGCCTGTATCGGTATGGGTAATCGGTGTGATCGCTTTGCTGATCATGGGGCCAGTATCTAAGCCAGCCTCCATTTGCATGATGGTGATCCCTGTTTCTTTGTCTCCGGCTTGGATGGCGCGTTGAATCGGGGCAGCACCTCTCCAGCGAGGGAGTAAAGAGCCGTGTACATTAATACAGCCAAGCCTTGGCGTGTCTAAAACGATTTGAGGGAGCAACAAGCCATAGGCGGTTACAACCATGATGTCAGCTTTGTAATCCGCCAACACCTGCTGGGCTTCGTCGGATGTAAAGTTTAACGGTTGCTCGACGGGAATATTATGCTCCAGCGCCAGTGTTTTAACAGGACTCATGGTGATCTTTTTTCCGCGACCGGACTGGCGATCAGGCTGTGTATAGACCGCAATGACTTGATGATCGGAGTCGATGAGTGCTTGTAAGCTGGCTGCCGCAAAGTCAGGCGTTCCGGCGAAAATAACGTTAAGAGATTGACTCATAGTAAGTGTGTGCTTACTTGTTTTGTCGGTGCTGTTTTTCCAGCGCCTTTCGGATGCGGTTACGCTTTAATGGCGATAAGTAATCGACAAAAAGCTTACCTTCAATGTGATCGTATTCGTGCTGGATACACACGGCTAAAAGGCCCCCGGTATCCATTTCGAATATGTCGCCGTGACGATCTTGTGCTTTGATAACAATTTCATTGGCACGTTTAACTTTGGCATAAACGCCAGGGAAAGACAGGCAGCCCTCCTCCATTTCTTCAACGCCACGCTTTTCTACGAACTCTGGATTAGCGAAAACCAGAGGTTCGCTTTTGTCCTCTGAAACGTCTATCACGAAAAGGCGTTTGTGGAAGTTGACTTGCGCGCCTGCAAGGCCGATGCCAGGTGCTTCATACATGGTTTCAAACATGTCATCGACCTGTTGTTGGAAATCGTCACCAAAATCCGTGACGTCTTCTGCTTTTGTGCGAAGTCTTGTATCTGGGAATTCTAAAATGTCTAGTTTAGCCATGAAACCTAATTCGTTACCAATTGTAGTTGAACATGATTAATATGGGGGCGATCATAATCAATTCGACCCAGAATGACCATTTTTTAGACCAAAAATGTCCACAAAATGCTCGAAAATATTGATTAGACTGTGATTAAGTTGTAGTAATCTGCTAAGAAATGTTGATAAGATGATGATCCTTATAGAGTTTAAGCTCTAGGTTTGGGGTTTGGCTGTTTCCTTTTGGCCTATTTTCAAAGCACGCTGATCGCGGTATATTCAGTGCTATGGGTTAAGAGGATCCGACTATCAGTAAATTACAAAGGATAGCCATGAAAAAATTAGTTTTAGCAGCAGCTGCAACGGCAGCGCTATTTTTGGGGAGTATCGCAGCACAGGCTGCAGAGCTTCGCGCAGATCATCCTGATACATACGTGGTCGAAAAAGGTGATACCCTTTGGGATATCTCTGGCCGCTTTTTAACAAAGCCGTGGAACTGGCCTGAAATTTGGCACGTTAACCCGCAAGTTGAAAATCCGCATTTGATTTATCCTGGTGATATTTTAAAGCTGGTGTATATCGATGGTAAGCCATACTTGGTTAAAGCCAGTGATGGAACAATTAAGTTGCGTCCGAAAGCGCGTGTGTTGTCAGAAGGTGATGCGATTACGACAATCCCAATGGATATCATTCGTCCTTTCTTAATTGATGAGCTAGTGGTTGATCCTTCGGTCTTCGAAACGGCACCTTATGTGGTTGCGCTCGGTGATGAGCGACTTATTACGGGCGGCTTAGATGATCGAATCTATCTTCGTGGTTTGGATGCTAATGCTGGAAGCACGTACGGTGTTTACCGTAGAGGCAAAGAATACCGTGATCCGGTGACGGATGAGTTACTGGGTGTAGAAGCGCGTTATGTTGCCAGTGGTAAAATTGCCAAAGAAGGTGATCCTGCTACTCTGGATGTTAAAAAGTCAAAGCTGGAAGTGTTAAAAGGTGATGTTTCTTTACCGCGAAATGATGATCCTTTACCGCCAGTTTATGCTCCTCGTGCTCCTGAAAGTGACATTGTTGCACAGCTGATTTCGGTCTATGACGGTGTCTCGATTATTGGGCAGTACAACGTCGTGACTTTAAACAAAGGTGCGCGAGATGGACTTGAGGAAGGACATGTTTTAACGGTCTATCAACGTGGTAAGAAGGTCTTGGACGAAGTCGCTGAAAAGCGTGGGGCTGATGATCCTTATGTGACTCTGCCAGAAGAGCGCGCCGGCACTATTATGGTGTTCCGTACCTATGACAAAGTGAGTTTGGCGTTGGTGATGGATGCTGTACGTCCTATTCATTTACTTGATGTGGCGCGTAACCCTTACTAAGTGAACTTATTGGTTCGACGAGTTATACTAAAACTGGCCTTGTTAAACGCAAGGCCAGTTTTTTATGGGGAACAGAAAGCCGACACCAATTTACACCATCGATTAAAGGATTAATCATGAATATTAAGAATATAGATTCACCAGAAATGCGCTCTTGGTTAGCACTTTCTCACGTCAACATCAGCATTAGTAAGCTGCAACACTTCTTCGAGAATTACTCCTCAATCACTGACTTATTTGAGTTGTCAGAAAAACAGCTACAGTCACTAGGCTTTCGCCAAGGTTTAAAGGAAAAGTTGGGTTCGATTGATGACGCACGTTTAGAGCAAGATTTGGCGTGGTTCGACAGTGAGAATAAACACTTATTACCTTATACCAGTCATGACTACCCGCCATTGTTGCGAGAGATTGATTCTGCGCCGAAAATACTTTTCGTTCATGGACAAAAAGAAGTGCTTAAACAACATCAAATCGCGATTGTTGGCAGTCGAAATCCAACGCCACAAGGCAAGGATAATGCAATTGAATTTGCACGTACTTTGGGCAAGGCTGGAGCTGTCATAACCAGCGGTTTAGCATTGGGTGTGGATGGGTTTGCTCATCAGTCTGTGCTCGATAAGGGGCTTCCTACGATAGCGGTCGCGGGAACGGGTTTGGATCGAGTATACCCTGCGCGCCATAAAACGATGGCGCAAAAGATTGTTGAAAACGGTGCTTTAGTGTCCGAGTTTGCAATAGGGACAGGAGTTCGAGCAACCCACTTCCCGGCGAGAAACCGAATTATTTCTGGCATGAGCTTGGGAACCTTGGTGGTCGAAGCTGCTGTAAAGAGTGGTTCACTAATTACCGCACGCTTAGCGATGGAGCAAGGACGTGAAGTGTTTGCCATTCCTGGCTCGATTCATAACCCGCTGGCAAGAGGCTGTCACGCATTGATAAAGCAGGGCGTGAAGCTAGTCGAAACGGCTGAGGAGATCATAGAAGAATTAAGTGCTTTGGCTATTTGGCAAAATGAAAGTTTGTTACAGCCCGAAAAAGACACGAATAAAGCGGTGGAAGGGTTTACTTTA
Organism: Kangiella marina; assembly: GCF_039541235.1. NCBI lineage: Bacteria > Pseudomonadati > Pseudomonadota > Gammaproteobacteria > Kangiellales > Kangiellaceae > Kangiella > Kangiella marina. The sequence continues at coordinate 1,439,406 of NZ_BAABFV010000001.1, forward strand.
GATAAGGAATATCAAGAGCTTATAGAGCATATCGATTACGATACAACCTCAATGGATTGCATCGTTGAGCGTACAGGCCTTGAAATAGATGTAGTCAGCCATATGTTATTACTGTTAGAATTAAATGACCATATTGTGAGTGTGGCGGGCGGATACCAGCGCCGGTCCAGCTAGAGAACGCAGTCCCTTTAGCGACACTTAGCAAGTGGGTTCAGTGACTTTAACGGCAATCTATAGCCTAAACCAAGAGAGTCAAATGAAAGAAGACGTACTTGACGTACTACTTTATATCTTTGAAAACTTCCAAGACGAAGAAAACAACCACATATTGGCCAATGACACCTTAGTTGAAGCCCTCGAAGACGTTGGTTTTACGGATGGCGAGATTAAAGGTGCGATTGATTGGTTAGATGGGTTGGTTCTAGCGACTTCTGAACACTTCAAGCCGACACCTGAAGCCAGTCAGTCGATTCGTTTGTTTTCGCCAGAAGAGCAAATCATTTTAACGCCAGCAGTTCAAGGTGCGATTATGTACTTCGAACAGCGCGGAATTTTGGATGCTCACGCTCGCGAAATGGTGATCGATCGAATGACAGCATTGGGTCAACATGAAGATGAAGAAGTGGCATTAGAACGTCTACGCTGGGTAGTCATGATGGTCTTGTTTAATATGCAGGATCGAGATGCCGAGTTCGCTTGGGTAGAAAACTTAGAGAGTGGTTCTTTCGCTCACTAGTCTAATCTAGAGCAAAAGTTCCACGCCGACAGCGGCAATGCGCCGTCATCAAAAGCGTAGCAGCTAAAACTGCTGACAGCCTTTTCTTCTCACTTTTTTAGACATCTTTACCAAGATTTACACCGCACTTTAAGTAACAATAAGCTTTTTAGCGTACAATTTGACGTCATATTAGGCGTGCCTTCTTGAATAGCGAAAAGATCCTCACCATGTTAAGTGTATCGTTGGGCCCATTGAGTTTGCCGGTCGACAGACTACTGCTATTGATCAGCTTTGCTGCCGCTATGCTGGTAGCTTACCTCGTTGGACGGCGTAATCAGTCGCCAGCCGATGGTAAAATAGCGACGATTTTTATCGGCTCGATGCTGGTCGCTAGACTGGTATTTGTAGCTCAATACTGGGAGCAGTACCAGGTAAGCTGGTGGTCGGTGATTGATATTCGTGATGCGGGCTTTAACCCTTGGGCAGGTGTTGGAACGGCGGTTTTAATGACGCTGTATATGTTGAGCCAACACAAAAAAATTCGTAAAGCCTTAGTCAGTGGTTTAAGCGCAGGCGCGGGATTATGGTTACTGGTGATGGCATCTTTGTGGATGATCAGAGATACGTCGCAGCAACTACCAACCATTGTGGTGCAAGAGCTGTCAGGTAACAGCGTCGAGATAGGCGAAATTGAGGCTGGTAAGCCTCGGGTCATCAACTTATGGGCAACCTGGTGTCCGCCCTGTCGTCGTGAGATGCCGGTGCTACAAGCGGCACAACAAAATACGGACGAGATTGGGTTTATTTTTGCCAATCAAGGTGAACACCAAGCGGTGATTAAGCAGTACTTAGACACTGAATCACTAGCGTTGCGCAATGTCACGGCAGATAGCAAGGCCCTATTAGGCCAAATGGTTGGCAGTCGAGCCCTACCGACGACATTATTCATTGACGGACAAGGGCGAATTGTTGATGCTCACTTAGGTGAGCTGTCTCATGCTAAACTGGCATCAAAACTAGAACGGTTGAAGACGCTCAATAAAGAGCAGTCAAAGGTGAACAATTAATGAAAAAACGGTATATATTGGCGAGTATACTCGCGTTATCACTAAACGCCTGTGCGGATGAGAAAGCGGAAAATGACGGTGTCTTAAAGACTGAGCAAAATCAGGAGCAAGGAGCGTTGGAGCGTGTTAAACAATACCCTGCACCGATTGAGAGTATCATTGACCAAGGCGTTGAAATTATCGATACGTTCGAAGCGCCAGCGGGCATGATCGGCTACGCAGGGATGATGCGAGGCCAACCGTTAGCCATATATGTTACCAGCGATAAAGAGCATGCCATTGTTGGAACCTTGATCGATAAAGACGGCGTTAACTTAACCGTAGATGTTATGGATTCTCTGGTGGAAGGGCCTAGAATGGAGCGAGCCTGGAAAGAGCTTGAGGAAAGCGCTTGGGTAGCCGATGGCAGCGATGACGCGCCAGTGATCATTTATACCTTTACCGATACCAACTGTCCTTATTGTCATAAATTTCGAGAAGCTGCGGAGCCTTGGATCAAAGCCGGAAAGGTCCAGCTACGCCATATCCTAGTCGCGATATTGCGTAAAAGCAGTATGAGCAAAGGGGCAACCATTCTGGGCAGCGACGACCCTGAAGCGATGATGCAGCAGCATAACAATGCTTTTAGCCAAGGTGGTGTGACGGTTGACCCTGCAGCGGTAGAAAAAGGACAAGTTAGAGTTCAATTGAATACCAACATGATGCAGCGCCTAGGTTTCGGCGCAACACCAACATCACTGTATAAAGATCAAAACGGCAAGATTAAAAGCGTTCAAGGAATGCCGCAAGGCGATATGCTAGAACAAATGATGGGCAGTCCTAAGCCAGAGTAACTCTGGCTATGGAAATACGGGTGTTTAGCGTCTTTCGGGAGCTATTTTCTTAATCGCTTTGGCGAATGCTTGATGCTCTATCGGGTTCACCGTTTTATGCACTATTTTAGTACTGGCTGGGTGTTGGCTTAAGCAATTACCATCCTTCCAGTTGATTTGTGGCCTGACGGGTCTTGGAACGAAGCCGCCCCCACAGTTTGAGCAGACATTAAGCAATATATCATCAACGCAGTCACGGCAAAACGTGCACTCAAAAGTGCAGATCATGGCTTCCGTAGACTCTGGCGGAAGCGATTTATTGCAGTGTTCGCAAGTAGGTCTTAGCTCTAGCACAAATCACTCCCTATGCTTCATTTGGTATAGAGGTTGTAGTACTAACTTGTTCTTCATTATCGCTATCAGGACGAGTAAAAGTCTTTTTTACCCTTTCCGACATGAGCATGTAAGGTATCCAAATGGCGGCATAAACAATACTCCTTGCTAACAGTTTGATCGTTTCAGCGTTGAAAATTGATACCTCAGGTAGGATTTTATTAACCATGACAGAGTCCAATAGCACGATGAAAGGAACTAGCGAGATGACAAGGATAAAGATGCGGGGGAAAGCTTTATGCTTATAAAAGAATAAGAATAATAAACTCAGCCAAGCAAGCAATAGAGCAATGTTTAAGGCTAATTCAGCATAGAATAAAGCAGCAAAGTACTCGATATAATAATCGGATGAGGGATCACTTAAAACTGCCAATGTCCCGTCAGATATCAATGGAAAGAGCTCTTGGTTGAGTTGGTATGAGAGCAGTATCGGATTAAGTACAATACCAATGGCCACGACGATAAGCCAACCGCCAAGCCCTTTTAAGTAGTTAGGGTCGTCATCAAAAGCTTGAAGTTTATTGTCCATTTAGATCCTTTTTAGTATGTTTTTTTGAAAATGTAGCACGAATAAAGCGTGATGGCATAAAAGATTGAGAAAATAGTGGTCTGAACCTACACAAGAGCAGGCTAAGCCGGTAAAATTCGCCATAATGTCGTAAACCCTTTGTTTATGCCATACTTAAAGACTTTTGAACGCTGAGCGACACTTCTCGAGCGTTTCTAATACACAGTATATTAACGAGTCGAATCATTTGGCCTACGTAAACGATTTTCAAATCAAGCGTGCCGTCAATCTTATGGAGCAAGACGGTGTCATCGCCTATCCCACCGAGGCCGTATTTGGTTTGGGCTGTCTCCCCTTTTCTATTGAAGCTATTCAGCGAATTCTTGCGATTAAAAAACGTCCTTGGCACAAAGGTTTGATCCTTGTGGCGAGTGATATTGGGCAGATTGAGCCTTTCGTCGATGAGAATTTTCATGACTTGTTGGTCTGTTTCGATGAAGTGCCTTTTTTTGAAGAGAGTCGTCCTAGTGAACCGGATCAGCCGGTGACTTGGCTGCTGCCTAAGAGTGAGCTGGTATTACCGCTGGTGTGTGGCGAACACCCAAAAATTGCGATTCGTTTAAGTAAGCATCCGATCGTGAAAGCCTTGTGTGATGAGGCGCAATCAGTGATTGTTTCGACCAGCGCCAATCGTGCGGGAAATCCTGAGATGAAGCGTACGGAAGAAGTGCGTAATCAAATGTCTAATCAGTTAGATATGGTGGTATCGGGCGCTGTGGGTGGTTATGATCGCCCTTCTAAAATTATCGATGCTCAAACACAAACAGTGTTGAGAGCTTAAACACCGTTGTATCAATACAAAGAGGTGGTATGCAAACCATTGATATTGAAGCAGTGAAATCCTACCTGCTTGATTTACAAGAAAATATTTGCCGCGAACTGGCCAAGGAAGATGGCGAGAAAGACTTTATTAAAGATGAATGGCAACGTGCCCAAGGTGGTGGTGGTCTAACTCGCGTGATGGAAAATGGTGCTGTCATCGAAAAAGGTGGTGTTAACTATTCTTATGTTGAAGGCACTAATATGCCGGCTTCGGCGACAGCACACCGCCCTGAATTAGCTGGCCGTGGCTTTAAAGCCATGGGTGTCTCCTTGGTCATCCACCCCAAGAACCCCCACGCGCCAACGTCACATATGAATGTACGCTTTTTTATTGCCGAAAAAGAAGGCGCTGAGCCGATCTGGTGGTTCGGAGGTGGCTTTGACTTAACGCCCTATTACGCTAATAAAGAGGACTGTCAGTTTTGGCATCAAGTAGCGAAAGACGCTTGCGATCCTTTTGGTGAAGAGTGTTACTCCAAGTACAAAAAATGGTGTGATGACTATTTCTATATCAAGCACCGTGATGAGCACCGGGGTATTGGCGGCTTGTTTTTTGATGACGTTAATACGGAGAGTATGTCTCAATCAGGAGATGACTGGGACTTTGAGCAGTGCTTTGCTTTTATGCGTTCGGTCGGCGATCATTTTATTAAGGCCTATCAGCCAATTTTGAATAAACGCAAAGACTTGCCCTACACTGAGCAAGAGCGTGACTTCCAGTTATACCGTCGTGGACGTTATGTCGAGTTTAATCTAGTCTGGGATCGGGGCACTTTATTTGGATTACAGACAGGCGGTCGTACGGAGTCAATATTGATGTCCCTGCCAACCGCAGTAAGTTGGCGCTACAATTGGCAGCCAGAGCCGGGAACTCGTGAAGCTGAGTTGACGGATTATTATCTAAAGCCGCAAGATTGGCTAAGCGCTTAAGCGAATTATATAAGGTTTGATTATGAATAGTGGTTTCTTCCCTAGTCGTCGTTTGCGACGCGTTCGTGCGCAGGCGTTTAGCCGTGACTTGGTGCGTGAGTCGAGCTTGTCAGCGAAAGATTTTATTTATCCAGTTTTTGTACTGGAAGGTGAAAGCCGTAAAGAAGCGGTCGCTTCGATGCCAGGCGTTGAGCGCAAAACCTTAGATTTGTTGCTGGAAGAATGTGCTGAAATCGTAGAGCTAGGCATTCCGGCTATCGCCCTATTCCCAGTAGTTGGTGACGATAAAAAATCATTGAAAGCCGAAGAAGCCTACAATCCTGAAGGGTTAGTCCCGTCCGTAGTTAAAGCCATTAAAGCGAAATTCCCGCAGCTTGGGATTATGACGGATGTCGCGCTGGATCCTTATACGTCACATGGTCAAGATGGCATTCTCGGAACAGAGGGTGATGATGAGGGCTATATCCTAAACGACATCACCAAAGAAGTCTTAGTGAAACAGGCTTTGTGTCATGCACAAGCTGGCGCTGACATGGTAGCGCCGTCAGATATGATGGATGGTCGTATCGGTGCCATTCGTGAAGCGTTAGAAGCCAGCGACTTTGTCAATACTTTAATCATGTCGTACGCGGCTAAGTACGCATCGAGTTTTTATGGACCTTTCCGTGATGCGGTGGGTTCTGCCGACGCCTTAGGCAAAGCGGATAAGAAAACCTATCAGATGGATCCGGGCAACACGGATGAAGCGCTACACGAAATTGCTTTAGATATTGAAGAAGGTGCGGACATGGTGATGGTGAAACCGGGCCAGCCGTATTTGGATATCGTTCGCCGTGTGAAAGACGAGTTCAAAATGCCAACATTTGCGTATCAAGTCAGTGGTGAGTACGCCATGATCAAAGCCGCTGCGCAAAACGGTTGGCTTGATGAAAAAGCGATAGTGATGGAATCGTTATTAGGCTTTAAGCGTGCTGGATGCGACGGTATTCTGACTTACTTTGCTAAAGACGCTTGCCGTTATCTTTTAGACGATCAATAGAGACGTTAACGAGAAGCTATTTTGACCGTCATTTTAAACGCCATCATCCCAGTCGCCCTTGTGGTGCTGATTGGGGTGGTGTTAAGTAAGTGGCGGTTGGTACGCACGGAGTTCTTCGAAGACCTATCCAAGGTCGTGTTCAAAGCATTCGTCCCCGTCTTTTTATTCGTCAATGTCTATGAAACCGGTTTAGAGGATATTGGCACTACACTGTTCGCCTACTTTACGCCCGTTCTAATCATCTTTGTGGTTCTGGCCTTAACCATGAGTCATCGCATCGCCTTAACCTCGACCTTCTCCAACAATGTTTTAGTCGGTATACCGGTGATTTTATCGGTCACTGGGCAGAAAGGTTTGGTCATTAGTTTGGCAGTTATCTCAGGGCACAGCCTAATTTTGTTTAGCAGCTTTTTCTTGTTTTCAACGCGAGTGAACGTAACACCGTCGAAATTTAAAGCTGCGCTTGGAATTTTTAGTAATCCCGTCATTCTCGGCGTTGTTTTGGGGTTGATATTTAACGTTTTTGAGATTCCTATTCCCAAACAGTTATTCACGCCTCTGGAAATGGTTTCCGATGCTGCGTTGCCGTTAGCCTTAATAATTTTAGGGAGTTCGCTCGCGAGTCTTGGGACTCTTAGCCGTTCGGTAATTAAAAAAACAGCTTTGGTGACCACAATAAAGTTAGTACTGTTACCGCTGGCGGTCTTTAGTTTTGGTTATTGGGTTATAGGGCTTGGCCCGACACACTTGCTATCGTTAACCATTCTCGCCGCATGCCCTACCGGGATCAGCGTCATGCCTTTTGTGGAAGCGGTTGAAACGGATCGCAAAATAGCCCATAACACCATAGCGTTAAGTACTTTGTTGTCGGTGGTGACGATTCCGACTACGATATGGTTAGTACAAACCCTACACTAGCCCGATCTGGCGAGTCCGGGGTATTCTAAAGCCGATAGATAGAGGTATCTCATGAAGTTATTCAAGGTAGCTATGACGGTAGCATTTACTTTACTGGTGGCGACGAGTTGTAAGACCACAGATATAAACCGAGTTCTGGATAGTATTGGCGGTAACCAGCCTTTATCGGAACAAACGGTCGTGGCGGGATTGAAACAAGCGTTGGAAGTCGGGACGAAAAATAGTGTTAACAGTACGAATCGCCCCGGAGGTTTTAGTAACAACCCACTGATTAAGATTGTGGTGCCTGAAAAGCTGGATAATGCAGCGAGCACACTGCGCAAAGTGGGTTTAGGAAGCTACGTTGATAACTTTGAAATGCAGATGAATCGTGCCGCTGAGAAAGCCTCGGGTGAAGCAACCGAAGTGTTTATTGGGGCTATCAGCTCGATGTCGATTGCAGATGCTTGGGGGATTTTGCGCGGCGGTGATAATGCAGCAACCGATTACTTTCGCACAAAAACGCAAACGAGCTTAGAGCGACGGTTCCAGCCTATTATTACCAGCAGCATGGAAAAAGTTGGTTTTTATAATGACTACAAACAGTTGTTAGGTGCCTATGAAAAACTGCCCTTTGCCGACAAGCCAAACATGAACATAGAAGATTATGTGATGCAAGAGACCTTAGGCGGGTTGTTTACGTTAGTGGCGCAGGAAGAAAGGAAAATTCGTGATAACCCAGTTGCACGAACAACGGAACTCTTACGCAAAGTTTTTTCTCAGCAATAAATGCCACTATTCGTGTGGCCAAGATAAAAGCGCTTCCTCCTTAAGAAATACAGGGCTCTAGAATCTAAGCCACGAGTAAAGCACAAAAGGCCAGACCTCTGGCCTTTTGTGGTGAAATAAGGTATCTATAGACCAGTCTTATAGAAACATAGGTATTTTCTTGAGTGTAAAAGTAAAAGAAGTGCAGTTTACGGCTGACGATGGCTTCGAACTACACGGAGCGGTGTTTTCATCAATCGATTCGCCACATCAACGTGCGGGCAAGACCGAGCAATTGCTTATCATTGGTTCTGCATTCGGTGTCCCCTATCAATATTACAAGCATGTCGCTAGTTTTCTCGCGGAGCAAGGAATCATAGTCCTTGTGTTTGATTACCGTGGAATCAGTCATTCGGTCAATGGCAACATGGCGACAGATAGCATATTGATGCAGCATTGGGGGGAGTTGGACTTAGAGGCGGCAATTCAGTTTGCCGGCAACCAGTACCAGCCAGAGCGGTTGAGCTATATGGGGCACAGTGCTGGCGGTCAGATCATTGGGCTAGCGCCGTCAAGTCATCGATTCGATAGAATAATAATTGCGGCGAGTGGTGTGGGTTCTTGGCGCTTATGGCCGGGGTTGCAGAAATATGCATTAGCTGCAGTTTGGTATTTAGTGTTTCCATTGGTGATGGCGCTTCAGTTTGGAGACTATTTTAAGTCACGGTTTTTAGGCCCCATCCCTGTGCCAAAAAATGCGGTCAAGCAGTGGTTGCGCTGGGCTCGGTCAAAAGAATACCTCTTTAGTCCTGAGCATCATTTGGATATTTCAAATTACCAAAACATCGAAGCAAAGCTCCTTGGCATGACCATCACCGACGACTGGTATGCACCAAAAGAAGCGAGAGACGGATTACTGAAACACTATCCTAATGCGAGGAAAACCATTGTAGAAATATCACCTGAATCAATAGGACTTAAACGTATTGGACACTTTGGTCTGTTTAAGAAAAAGCAAGAAATCCGACAAGGAATATGGCAACCTATAGTTAATTTTTTACAAGACTAGGAAGTACCTCAATGTCAGAACGTGAGCAAAAACCCTCTGAAGCAATAGAGACTTGGAACTTTGTCTTCCCAAACCAAAGCAATCCCTACGGCAATATGTTTGGTGGAGAGCTATTGGCGATTATGGACTCAACAGCTGCATTGGCTGCAATTCGCTATTCAGGCCGCACCGTATCCACGGCTTCGGTAGAGCGTGTGATATTTAAACGCCCTATTTTTGTGGGAGATCGAATCAAAACGGTGGCTAAAGTGGTGTTGGTTGGGAGTTCATCAATGATGGTACGAACGGACGTGTTCGTCGATAAAGGCGGTGAAGAAGGTGATGTGTTGAGTACAACCGCGCACTTTACCCTGGTGGCTTTTGATGAAGATCGTAACCCTGTAATCGTACCTGACTTGGTGATAGAAAATGACAAAGAGCGTAAGCACCTTGAGTTAGCTGAACAAATTAAGTCACATGTGGGTCGGCGAGAAGGAAGAATTAAACACGTTGTGGAGAAATGGAAATAGTAGCTAAACTAGAATTGCGCAGATGGTTTTGAGGCTTAAATTATTAGTAGTCGCGAAGGAGCGCATCTTTCGCAGGGGTTTTTTATATGGATTCAACCTCAGAAAAATAGGGTTAGGGTGTTACTTAAAGTTTTGCTGGGAAATGGTAAAAGTATAGGCTGCTTAAAAGCAGCCTATAGCGTTTGGGGTTAGTTTTTCGATTGGCGTCTTTGAGTGGGGTGACGGCGCTTTTGCTTTAACGGAATCGAAGGTTTGAGTTCAGCCAAGTATTCCGGCTTAATCTCAAGTTTCGGCAGTTCGTGTCCAACGTAGGCTTCGATAGCTGTTAGATTCATGGCGAAGTCTTCGCCTGCAAAACTCACAGCATCGCCCTCGGCGCCAGCTCGAGCGGTACGGCCAATACGGTGTACATAATCTTCGGCATCATCAGGTAGGTGATAGTTAAAAACATGAGTAACGTCGTCAATGTGTAAGCCACGCGCAGCGACATCGGTACAGACTAGGACATTAACCGCATTATTTTTAAGGTCATCGAGTAACTTTAAGCGCTTCTTTTGGTGCACGTCGCCGGTTAACAATCCGGCTTCAATATCATTACCGCGTAAGCATGCCCAGACATGTTCCGCTGCGCGCTTTGTGTTGGTAAAAACGATGCTCCTCGGCGGCGTTAAGCGCTGCATAAGGCCGACCAATAGTGGTAGCGCCTCATCCCGACTCGGATAAAACAAAGCTTCACGTATTTTCTTGGCGGTCACTTGCTCAGCGGCGACTTGGACATGTTCAGGGTTATGCATATGCTCATAAGCAAGCTCTTGCACACGATGTGATAAAGTCGCTGAAAACAGCATGTTCATACGGTCAGTAGCCGCAGGCATACGGTTGAATAAGTAACGAATGTCTTTAATAAAGCCAAGATCAAACATGCGATCGGCTTCGTCGAGAACCACGCTATCAATGGCCTCTAGGCCATAAGCACCCTGCTTCAGGTAGTCGATTAGGCGACCAGTAGTACCGATCAGAATGTCGACGCCCTTTTCCAATTGAAGGCGTTGTTTTTCGTGATCTTCGCCCCCATATACTACTCGAATCTTGAACTTTGCATGCTTGCCAAGCTTCAAGGCATCTTTAGCAATTTGAACCGCCAGCTCACGAGTTGGTGCCATGATAATAGAGCGAGGCTCGTTAACACGACGCCCATCAATTTCCGGCAGGGTCAACATGTCGTTCATGACCCCAAGCAGAAATGCGATGGTTTTGCCAGTACCAGTTTGTGCTTGGCCAGCAACATTTTGACCTTTCAGTAATAAAGGTAATGTTTTAGCCTGAATGGGCGTACAGTACTGAAAACCAAGGTCATTAATCGCCGACAGTAGTTTCGGGTGTAGACCTAAATCGCTAAAGCGAGTGTCGGATAAATGTGATTTGTCCATCTATTATAACTTTTTACCATTGGATGCTTGCAAAATTGCAAGTCATTGTATCAAATAGGGCCATTGTGCGTCTGATAGCTAGCAAGCGCAAGCGAATTAGTAGGAGAAAACTGAATGAGTGACAAAATTGTATACCTTAGCGACGACACCTTTGAACAAGAAGTCTTAAACTCAGATAGTCCTGTTTTAGTGGATTACTGGGCTGAATGGTGTGGTCCTTGTAAAATGATCGCGCCAATCTTAGACGAAATTGCTGAATCGTATGACGGTAAAGTAAAAGTGGCTAAGTTAAACATCGACGAGAATAACGAAACGCCGCCAAAGTACGGTATTCGTGGTATTCCTACGTTAATGCTGTTTAAAGGCGGTAACGTTGAAGCAACAAAAGTAGGTGCAGTATCAAAGTCACAATTGATGGCTTTTATCGACAGCAATATCTAAGCTGATCACGTTAGTCGATTAAGAAAAGAGGCTCCGGCCTCTTTTTTTACGGGTATTTTGTTAAGAACGTCAATTAATGTAGTAGGCTGGCTATTTGTTGAGCTAAAAAGCTAGACACCTCTAAAATCTAGTGCTACATTTAACCTTGCTGAATACAGCGTCCAAATAAAAGCCTTCGGGCAAACTCCGTTTCTATTCCAAAACACTAATTTCACGGGAACACTAAGCATTGTCTATCAATGCGTCAAAAGACAATCATTCAACATTATGAATCTTACAGAATTAAAGCAGAAATCCGCTCAAGAACTGTCTGAGATGGCTAAAGCTGTCGGTCTCGAGCACATGGCGCGTATGCGCAAACAGGACATCATCTTTGGACTACTAAAGAACCACGCCAAAAGCGGCGAAGATATCTTTGGTGGTGGAGTTTTAGAGATTTTACCGGACGGTTTTGGTTTCTTACGCTCAGCGGAGGGCTCTTATTTAGCAGGCCCTGACGATATTTACGTCTCGCCAAGCCAGATCCGACGTTTTAACCTGCGAACGGGTGATACCATTTTCGGCAAAATACGCCCACCTAAAGATCAGGAACGCTATTTTGCCCTACTAAAAGTCGCAGAAATTAACTACGACAGCCCAGAAAACTCCCGCCGCAAACTCTTATTTGAAAACCTAACACCGTTACATCCAGACGACCGTATGCGTATGGAGCGTGGTAACGGCTCGACGGAAGATATTACTGCGCGTGTTATTGATTTAGCAGCGCCAATCGGTAAAGGTCAGCGTGCATTAATCGTATCGCCACCGAAAGCCGGTAAAACCATGATGTTACAGAACATCGCTCAATCGATTACCTATAATCACCCAGAGTGCATGCTGATCGTCCTTCTGATTGACGAGCGTCCGGAAGAAGTAACTGAAATGCAGCGCTCAGTAAAAGGCGAAGTGGTCGCTTCAACCTTCGATGAGCCAGCTGCGCGTCACGTGCAAGTCGCCGAAATGGTTATCGAAAAAGCCAAGCGTTTGGTTGAGCACAAAAAAGACGTGATTATCCTTCTTGATTCGATCACGCGTCTAGCCCGTGCTTACAACACCGTTGTACCATCATCAGGTAAAGTTCTGACCGGTGGTGTCGACGCCAACGCCCTACAACGCCCGAAGCGTTTCTTTGGTGCTGCGCGTAACATTGAAGAAGGCGGTAGCTTAACCATTATCGCTACAGCGCTTGTTGATACCGGCTCTAAGATGGACGAAGTGATCTACGAAGAGTTCAAAGGCACCGGTAACATGGAGCTGCACCTATCTCGTAAGATCTCAGAAAAACGTGTATTCCCAGCGATTGACTTCAACCGCTCAGGCTCACGTAAAGAAGATTTACTAACGTCTCAAGAAGAACTTCAGAAAATGTGGATTTTACGCAAAATCCTACATCCAATGGACGAGTTAGACGCGATTGAGTTCTTGATCGACAAGATGGCGATGACAAAAACAAATGACGAGTTCTTCACCTCAATGAAAAAATAACCTAGAAACGTCTTTTTAGGTTATTGCTTTGTTAGTCTCTTGCTCGCTCGGTTACGTATTATTATACGTGCCCTCGCTGTGCGAGAGACTGCCTCGCAAAATGACTAAAAATCCAGTTTTCTAGTGATATTTTACTGAGTAAAAATTACCCTTTTGCGAAATAACTTTGTTGGTTTTGTGCTCATGTCGGTCACGAATTTGATATACGCCCCTCATTGTGCGCAAAACTGGCTCGCTCTTTCATCAAAAGTCTTAATTTTTAGATATACAGTTGTAGCAAACTACTTCTCAAAACTCTTTGCTAAAAGAAGGAGCTTAAGTATTAATTTCAGGGAAAAAATTAATCAAAACCTCGAGTTCCGAAAGATTCACTTAATAGCTGCTTTTTTCTTTAGTTTACTTATTTCAGCGGCCTTTGTGGGACTTATGGGTAGCTCAATTGAGTTGGTAAGCCGAGGAGAAGTTGAGTGGACGCAATTCCTATCGGCACCTCTTGGGTATTCAATTTTTAGCATCTTTTATACTCCTTTTTTAGCTCCGCCTTACTTGCTATTAATGACTGCCTTGATATTACTTAAGATAGTCAATCGTTATACCCTTGTTTTAGCAGGTTGTATCTTTGGCCTCGTATTCTGGCTAACGCTGCATTTAACAGAAAACTGGCTACCATTTTCTGAGATTGGCTTTATCGTGTACGGTTTAGCCGGTGCTCTTGGAGGCTTGGTAACTTATAGAGTTTTGGATAGAAACTCGCTTGAAAAAGAACTAAGTCTTAAAGGCGACGGACCACCCCTTAAAAGTTAGCTGAGTGATGCAAAATTATAGGGTAAATTGGGCAGGGATAGCCCAATTTAGCAAAGACGAAACAGGAAGTTTCGTTTTGCGGCGCGTTAATAATTTTGAAGAATGAAGGTAGTTCGAAGAACCTAACTTTTGGGGCGAGTTTTTTGGTTCGTTTTTTGCTCGTCAAAAAATGAACGTTAAAAATACTATCGCTATGATAGAGTGATCAAGAAAGTCCTACATTCGATATAGAAATCTAAACCAATCTGCTAAAATACCCCCAATACCAAACAACCCCCAATCCCATGCAATACAAAGATCTACGTGATTTTATCGAAAAACTTGAATCGATGGGCGAGCTTAAGCGCGTGTCGATGGAGGTTGATCCGAATCTTGAGATGACGGAGATTTGCGATCGAACCTTGCGAGCAGGTGGTCCTGCGATTCTTTTTGAAAACGTGAAAGGTCATTCTGTGCCGGTGCTGGGAAACTTGTTTGGAACGACACGACGTGTCGCTTTAGCCATGGGCAAAGAAGATTTAACAGGGTTGAGAGAGTTGGGTGAATTGTTGGCGTTTTTAAAAGAGCCAACGCCGCCGGCGGGCTTTCGTGATGCATGGCAACAGTTGCCAGTATTTAAAAAAGTGATGAACATGGCGCCGAAGGAAGTAAAAAAAGCGCCGTGCCAAGAAATCGTGATCGAAGGCAATGCGGTCGATTTAACGAGCATTCCAGTGCAAACCTGTTGGCCGGGTGACGCTGCACCACTGATGACGTGGGGCTTAACCGTCACCAAAGGGCCGAATAAGAAGCGTCAGAATTTGGGTATTTACCGTCAGCAGGTGATTGGTAAAAATAAACTCATCATGCGTTGGTTGGCACATCGTGGTGGTGCGTTAGATTTTAAAGAGTGGTGCGACAAGCACCCTGGAGAACGTTTCCCTGTGTCTGTGGCATTTGGCGCTGATCCGGCTACGATTTTAGGTGCTGTAACGCCTGTTCCTGATACGCTAAGTGAGTATGGGTTTGCGGGCTTATTGCGAGGCCAGAAAACGGAAGTCGTGAAATCCATTGGCAACGAGTTACAGGTACCCGCTTCGGCTGAATTTGTACTTGAAGGTTATATTGAACCGGGTGAGATGGCGGACGAAGGCCCTTATGGTGATCATACGGGGTATTATAACGAGGTGGATAGCTTCCCAGTCTTTACGGTGGAGCGCATGACCCAGCGTACCAACCCAATCTATCATTCGACGTATACCGGTCGTCCACCGGATGAGCCTGCTATTTTAGGGGAAGCACTTAACGAAGTGTTTGTACCCATCTTACAAAAACAATTTCCAGAAATTACCGATTTTTATCTGCCACCGGAAGGGTGTTCATACCGTTTGGCGGTGGTGTCGATGAAGAAGCAATATCCAGGACATGCCAAGCGCGTGATGATGGGCGTCTGGTCGTTCTTGCGTCAATTCATGTACACCAAGTTTGTGATTGTGGTCGATGATGATATTAATACGCGCGATTGGAAAGATGTCATTTGGGCAATCACGACACGCGTCGATCCGAGTCGTGATTGCACGCTGGTTGATAACACGCCGATTGACTATCTTGATTTTGCGTCACCAGTATCAGGTCTAGGTTCTAAACTGGGGATTGATGCCACCAATAAATGGCCAGGCGAAACTGACCGTGAGTGGGGCGAACCTATCGTGATGGATCAAGCGGTCAAAGATAAAGTGGATTCGATGTGGGACGAGCTTGGGCTTGAGCCTGCAGATAAAGAATAGCATTAAGAAGAATAGCACTGAGGGTTTATGTCAGAGCAGACTGAAGCACAATTTGTAGAATCCCAAGTATCGCTCGTTCGCCGTATGGGACGAGATGTCTACTGGGTTGAGTTGGAGCCAACGGCCGGAAAGTTGCCATCGTATAAAGCGGGTCAATACCTTATGTTAGAGTTAGAGGATGGTTCGTTACGCCCGTTTTCAATCGCCAGCTCGCCGCTTCAGGATGTGCTTGAGTTACATATCCGTCGTTTACCCGGTCATGATGAGGCTGATAAAATTATCAGTCATCTAAAGCACCGAAATACCGTCAGGGTACAAATGCCTCAGGGCGAGTGCTTACTGACCGATAGTGAACGCCCGGCAGTATTTATTGCAGGTGGTACGGGCTTTGCGCCGTTCCATTCGATCATCAAAACGGCTTTGCGAACAGGCAACCCTAGGCAATTGGTTCTATACTGGGGCGCGCAAACCTCGCCTGATCTATATTTACACCGTGAACCACAAGAGTGGGCTGAACAGTACACAAACTTTACTTATGTGCCGGTTTTATCTGGGCTTGATGAAGCGTGGCAGGGTCGTAAAGGCTTCGTCCATCATGCTTTTATGCTCGATCATGATGACATTACTGACATGGATATTTATGTTGGTGGTTCTGAGCCTATGGTGATGTCAGTCTATCAGGATTTATTGGAGCGCGGTGTGGCCAAAGAGTCGATTCACTCGGATATACTCGATATCAAACGTCAAATGGGCTTGCTCGACTAGTCGCTGGGTTAACTCACACCCGCTTGAAAATTATTGACGTATTAATCCCACCAAACGCAAAGTTATTGCTCATGATGTATTGATGATCCATTTGGCGATCATTCTCGACAATGTAGTCCAGCTCTGCACAGTCCGGATCGACAGTCTTTAGGTTCGCAGTAGGCGCATACCAATTGTTACGCATCATTTCGATAGACAACCAAGCTTCAATCGCACCACAGGCACCAAGGGTATGACCAAAGTAGCTTTTTAGCGAGCTAATCGGGACGGCACGTTGGAAAACATCACGGGTGGCATTAGTTTCAGCGACATCACCACGATCGGTTGCTGTGCCGTGTGCGCTGACATAGCCAATATCATCAGGCGTTAATTGCGCGTCTTTTAAAGCCAGCTGCATTGCGACCGACATGGTTTCGCGCTGCGGCTGCGTGACGTGAGCGCCATCGGAATTACAACCAAAACCAACCACTTCAGCCAAAATAGTCGCGCCCCGCGCCTTGGCGTGTTCGTACTCTTCAAGGATCAAAGTACCTGCGCCCTCGCCTATGACTAATCCATCACGATCTTGATCAAAAGGACGAGGCGTTGATTCGGGTGAATCGTTTTTAACCGAGGTCGCGAACAGCGAGTCAAAAACAGCCCCTTGTGTGATACACAATTCTTCAGCACCGCCAGCAATCATTACGCTTTGTTGGCCGTACTTGATGGCTTCGTAGGCATAGCCAATGCCTTGGCTGCCTGAGGTACACGCGCTACTGGTCGGAATGATGCGGCCTTTTGTGCCAAAGAATACGCCCATGTTGACGGGAGCGGTATGACTCATCATTTCAACATAAGAGGTCGAAGTGAAACCGGTCATAGGGCCACCTTTGATCAAGTCACCGAACACTGGAATGGTGCGCGTGCTGCCGGAGGATGAACCATAAGCAATACCGGTAGCGCCGTTGGTGAGTGATTCGTGCTCTAATAAGCCGGCCTGCTCTAGCGCTTTTTGGGTCGCGCAGGTAGCGAGTAATGAGACACGGCCCATGCTACGAATTTTTTTGCGCGGAAGCTTCGGAAAAATATAATCAACAGGAGCCGCTAGGCTGGTGCGCAAGCCTTCACACTGTTCCCACTCCGGCATAAAACGCACAGCATTTTTACCGAGCTTTAAATGGCTGGAAATTTGCGACCATTCATCGCCAAAGGCGGTGATGCCCGACATTCCTGTGACAACGACTCGATTCATTAGGCCATGCCTCCGTTAACCGAAATGACTTGGCGAGTGAGGTAGCCCGCAGTATCGGAAAATAAGTAGCTGACTAAACCGGCGATTTCTTCCGGTTTACCCATGCGGCGTGCCGGAATCACTTTCATGGCTTCATTGGTGATCTCATCATCAATCATGTCGGTTTCGATGAGCCCCGGGGCAACGCAGTTGACGGTGATTTTACGTCGAGCTAACTCGACCGCTAAGGCTTTAGTGGCACCAATAAGCCCTGCTTTTGAGGCGCTGTAATTGACTTGGCCGCGATTGCCTAAAACACCGGAAACCGATGACATGGCAACAATTCGGCCACCTTTTTTATTGCGCACCATTGGCATCACCAGCGGTTGCACCACATTGTAAAAGCCATCCAAGTTGGTATGGATGACATCGTCCCAGTCACTGTCAGTCAAGGCCGGAAAGGCACCGTCACGAGTAATACCGGCGTTACACACGACCCCATAATAGGCTCCGTTGGCTGCAACATCTGCTTCTAGCGCTTGACGCGTTTGCTCGCGATCGGCGATATCAAACTGGATAAGCTGAGCAGAGCCACCTTGTGACTGGATTTCAGCGACAGTGGTTTCAGCCTGCTCAACACCGGAGCGGCAGTGGACGGTAACTTCTAAGCCATCATTGGCGAGTTGAAGGGCGATGCTCTTGCCAATACCGCGGCTGGAACCTGTGACTAATACGCGTCTGCTCATAGTTTTACTCATTATACTGTGTTAATTCGTTAAAAGTTGATTCTCATCATTGGTTTCAAAAACGCTCAATTTTGCCTCAGCCATAAGCTCTCCGTCTAAGCTGATGGTGCATTGAAAAGCACCGAGACCGGAGTTATCCATATACACCTCTTCGACGTTAACCTGATAGGTGTGCCCTGACTTAAACACCGGTTGATACAGTTGCAATTTGCGGCTGCCGAGCAAGAAGCCAAGCTTCACCGGCTCGTCCCGTAAGACCGCTCGAACGCCAGCAAGCGCAGCAATAGTTTGTGCCATGTACTCGATAGCGACCAAGTTTTCCACGCCTTCTTTGTCAGCGCTATAAAATCGACTTTGTGGCGAAATGTCGACCTCTGCATGTAGCTGACTTGGCCCAAAATCAAGCACGCGGTCAATTAAAACCATTGGTGGAGAGTGAGGTACAAGCTCCGCTATGGGTTTTGACAGGATTGAATTTTTGAGTTGAGAATTGATTTCTTGCATACCTTTACCGTTCGCTGGAAGCGATTATAACACTGACGTTGTTTCCTCCAAAGGCAAAGGAGTTACTCATCGCAGTGGTCAGAGAAGAAACGGCTTTGCCGTCGGCCAGCGTGATCGGGGCAAGCGCAGGGTCATAGTCGCCATCGTAGCAATGCTTGGCTAAAAATCGTTCATTATCAGTCTGTTGCAGTAGTAACCAGCAAAAAGCAAGCTCGGTTGCACCCGCCGCACCCAAGGTGTGACCGGTTAAGGGCTTGGTTGAGCTGCAGTGAGTTTTGTGTGATAAGACTGCCTGTACAGCCTGACTTTCCATAGCATCGTTAAGCTCTGTCGCAGTGCCGTGGAGGTTGAGGTAGTCGATATCATCCCCAGAAAGTCCCGCCTCTTCTAGCGCCATCAACATGGCTTCTTTAGCACCTTGCCCTTCCGGGTGTGGCGCTGAAATATGGTGCGCATCCGAGGATTCGCCGACGCCGCGTAACTCTATGGCGCTAGGGTCGCGGGTCATGATAAATAAAGCCGCACCTTCACCAATATTAATGCCGCTGCGGTTAGAGCTGAATGGGTTCGTTAGCGCCGGTGAAATAGCTTCTAGAGCATTAAAACCGTGCAAAGTCATGTCGCACAGTGAGTCCGCGCCACCGACAATGACCGCGTCGCACAAATTATTCTGGATGAGGCTTCGAGCCGAAGCGAAGACTTTGCCGCTTGAAGAGCAAGCAGTAGACACGGAGTAAGTGGGCCCTGTAATGCCCCAGTAATCAGCAATAAACGCTGCCGGTGATGACATTTGGATCTGTGAGTAGTCAAAGCTGGCGGGGAATTCACCCTGTTTATGATGATGGTTAAGCGCCAGCTCACCCTCAGCGATACCCGAGGTACTTGTTCCAAGCACCACGCCAATGCGATGATTGGGGGTGCTGGATTGAAGCTTGTCAAATGCTGGTTGTAATTGCTGTAAGCAGTGCAGAATCAATTGATTATTACGGGTCTGGTGCTTCGACAAGTGCTGGGGAATGGCGGGCAGTGACGGTGTAACCTTACCTGCAATAAATGTTTTCGGCGACAGCTGGGTGGTGTAAGGCGTCATGTTCGAAGTATCACCCGTGATGAGTTTAGACAATATCTCTTGATGATCGCTGCCTAAGGCATTGATTAAGGACATGTGGTTTAAGTAGACACGTGCTTTAGTCATTGGCATTCATCTCTATAGCTAAAGGTGCGATAACCAGGCTGTAACCTCGTTCGAGGTGATTGAAGCGAATAGTTCCTTGGTATTTGGTTGGCTGCGAATAGTCGATGGTAATGATAGGTATACCATCGTTGACAATCTCTCGCTTAAGAGGGTTCGGTTCTAACAGATCGGCGTTGTTTAAGTGTTGAAGCAGCTGGCGTTTGGGCCACAAACTCAGCTGCAAATCCGCCAGTAAATATTCAGGCTTAATGCTATCGACCATCGCTGAAAGTCCTGTCGCATCTATCATTCCATCCTTCATGACGATGGTGAAAAGGCGTGTGCCAGTAGGGGTTAAACCGACCATGGTCAGTTTGTCACTAAGAATTTCAGTCTGAAAAATCAGATCATGGTGTTCATCGTTATATTCAGCCGTTGCACTCTGGGTCAGAGTCATACCGTTGTCGAATGGAATACTTGAAAGCAGCTGAAGCTGGACGCCATCAGCGATCTCAACAGTCTGATCCTGTGACTGATAATGCGTGGTGCAACCGACCAGCAGCAACAATAATGAAAAAACTAAGGCGCGCATAATTCACCCAGTACGTTGAGGCGACGTTTGGGTTCGACAACGAAAGGATTGTTGTCATCCCAAGCATAACCGGCTAAGACGGAGCAGATCATTTGTCGGATATTATCAGGAGCATCTTGGAATTGAATGATATCTTGAAGCTGCTGCTGATACCAAGAATCAACAAAGGCTTTAAAAGTATTGACGCCCTGGCGCAAGGGTTCGGCGAAATCCTTATTCCAGCAAACCGCTTGCTGATTGAACTGCTTAATTAGGCAATCGCATGCTAACGTCGCGGATTTAAAGGCGATAGTAACGCCAGAGGAGAAAATAGGATCGAGAAACTCGCCGGCATTACCTAGTAGCGCATAGTGATCACCGTACAGTTGCTTCACATTAGAAGCATAACCCGTGAGTTGCTGTGCGTCTTGCGTGATAACAGCTGCGAAAAGCAGTTTGCTGAGCCTAGTCGATTGGTTAACTGCGCGAAGCAAGAGCTGATCATTGCCGAGCGGCTCTAAGTCTGGAGCGGTGCCCTGACGCAGCCGCTCAAAAAATTCAGGTTTGGCGACACAGCCTAGCGAAGCGGTATTGTCGGAAAACGGGATCAGCCAATACCAAACATCCTCTTCGTTGGGGTGGGTTTCAATTAAGATTTTATTACGATCGAAAGTGGGATCGGTGATGTTATCTTGAATATGACAAAATATGGAACTGCGAACAGGAAACTCACTCGGTAGGTCGAGATCAAGCAAACGAGGGAGCACCCGCCCAAAGCCACTGGCATCGAGGACGAAATCAGCCTTGATGGTGCTCGCCATGCCCTCTTCATCACGAATGATTAATTCCGGTTTGGGGTTAAAGTCAATACTCTCTAGCTGGCTGCCAAAAATGAACTCTGCCCCAAACGCTTGGGCTTTTTGCGCTAGCAGTTGATCAAAGCTTGCTCGTTTGACTTGGTAAGTTGATTCAGGGCCGTCGCAGGATTTGTCTGCAAAATCAAAAACCGATTGTTGCTGATTAGAGACGAAAACAGCACCGTTTTTATACTGAAAACCAAGCTCGTGAGCAGAATCCAGGACTGATTGTAATAGGCCCGCCTCTTCAAGATAAACCATGGACTGGGGAAGTAAACTTTCACCAATGGAAAATCTTGGGAAATGTTGTTTCTCAACCACCAGTACTCGGTGCTGAGCTTGGGTTAGAAGACTTGCGGCAAGACTACCAGCAGGGCCTGCACCAATAATGACCACATCATAAGTTTGCGCTGGCTCAGTCACGGCTTAATCCTTTTGCTTGGTAAATTTGGTGCCCTAAGACAGGCGATAATAAGAATACACTTAAGATACCAGAAAGCATGGTGACGCCAAAGGCGTGAATGGCCGGGGTGTCACTAAAGGACAGTAGGCCAAAAGATAAAAAGGTGGTCATCGCGGAAAGACCGATAGCCAATGCAATATACCGTGAGCGCTGTTTGGATTCAGAGTAAAACAACCCATAATCGATACCAATACCAAATACCAAAAACAGGGCGAGAGCGCTGAATAAGTTAAAGCTGCCGTTAATAGCGATATTGGCTAAGATAGCGATTGATGCGGCAATGATGGGCCCAAATACGACAAAGAAGCCAATACGAATGCCGTAACGTAAAGCAAGAATGATAAAGATCACGGCGACGGCGATCGAGAGCATGAGTAAGGAGAGCTCACGGTATTGAGCAAAGAGCGCAGAGACTTTTTCAACTTTGTTAATGAAATACAAGGTTGGGTTCTGTTCAGCAAGAGTGACTAAAGGTTCGATATGTTGAATATTGTGCAGCGTTATTATAGCGGAGAATTGCCGTTCAATTTGCCCCAACCATAAATAAGAAAAGCGTTCACCAAGCGGTGAGGCAAGCCATTGATTAAGCGTCAGCGGCTGTCCTTCTTGAGCATGAAACTGTTGCTGCAACTCAGCAGCATCATTCGCTGTAAGCAAGCCTAGCTCGATAAAGGGTGCCAAAAACTGGGAGTTGAAATGCTCGGCCAGCTGCTGGTAACTGCCCTGTTGCTGCATGACAGATGGTACAAATTGAGCAAGATGATTGAAATCATCAATAGCGCCTGAGTCGACCAGCGTCTGTAAATCCTGGTTAACGGATTCAAGTTTTGCCAACAGTTTATCCGTAGAATCGGCTTTAACCACAAAAAATTGATTAGTCGCTGGCGCCGCAACTAACTGTTGCAGCTGCTGCTCTTGGGCGTACAGTTCTGGTGGTACCGATTGCAGTTGTCGAATGTTGTCGTTATTGCTGTCAGTGTTGCTTAAATAAAAAGCGGCAACGAGGGGCAATAAACATAACGCAGCTATGAAGGCTTTGTGACTAAGGTGCTGACTGGCTCGAGTCAGTGCGTCAAAAACCTTAAGCAACCTATTTGGGGTGTTAACTTTATAGGGAATCCGGTCAAACAATAAGGTCACTGTTAGGAAGGCGCCAATTAATCCTGTAGCGCAAAATAGCGCCATTTGCTGTAAGCCTGGGAATGGCGTGGTAAATAAGGCAGCATAACCAATAACACTAGAAATAAGGCCAAAGCTGATGGCACCAAGGATGTGGTGCAAAGGCTTTTGGGTTTCATTAGCGCTGGCGAAATAGTGAAACGCATAGTCCACGGCCACACCAATTAAGCTGGAACCGAAAACCAGCGTCAAAATGTGGATGGAGCCGAAACTTGCATGGGTCACTGTGAAGCCCAAAAAGATACCAGTGCCGAGGGATAATAACGTTAAGCACAAAGGTACAATGCCGCGAAAAGCCACGATTAGCAGCAAGACAACCCCGATCAAAGAGCCCAAACCGATGGTCGAAATTTCTGACTTGGCAGACGCTGCGGCATGTTGTGCATAAAAAGTGGCCCCTGTATAGAGTACTTCGAGTTCAGGGTGCTGGTGTTTAAACTGTTCTATGGTGGTGATCAGTTGTTGTTGCGTGGTGCTATCAAAAGGAGATGACTGGAGCGTGGCGGTGACAATCGAGTAAACGTCGGACTGGTCATGGATAATCAAATGACCATCAACAAATTCGCGTTGGCTGTCGGCTGTATTGGTCGCGGCGATGTGCTCGAGATAACGGTAAGACAACAGGTAAGGATCATCGGGTAATAAGCTGATTAATTGACCAGATAGGGGCGAATAAACCAGTTGTAAGCTGGCATCGATAAACGGCTCAATCCCTTGCTCACACAATAACAGCTGATCTTGGGGGCTGAGTAAATGGAATCGATGGTTAAACACGAGCTGACCGACGGCTTCTTGCTCGGCAGAGCTTAATTGTGCTTCTAATGATGCAACGAGAGAGTTGTTGTGCAGGGCTTGTGCAAACGTTTTTGCCGATTCAGCAGCGGTGTTTTTGTCGGATGCTTTGATGGCAACGATAATTTTTTTAAAGTTTTGCTCTGAAAATCGTTCAAATGCTTTTTCCGCAAAAGGATCAACTTCCGTTTGTGGAAGGAGTTTAAGAATATTGGTTTGAACGTTAAATCCAGATTGCAGTTGAGCGTAGAAGCCAGCGCCAACGGTAAGAACCAATAATAACCAAAAGACAAAGCGACGGTTAATCGACAAGGTACTGTCCTAATTGTTGTTCTAAGCTGGAGTCTTGCAACGAAGAAAAATGGAGGACGGTTTTGTCATCATTGGCTTCGGTAAAGTGCAATTCGTTAATACGCTGTTCGCCGGATAGGTAAATCTGCTTAAGCAGACGCTCTATTTCAGAGTTGGAAGGTGTCAGCGTTAGAGCCCAGCCCTGTTCTTGGCAATGGGATTGGACGTTAAAGTGATGATGTAAAGCCTCAAGGTTGCCAGATAGAATCGCTAAAAAGGTCGATGAAATCAGTTCGCTGGTTTGGTTTTTAGCGTTACCAGGTAAGCTCACTGGCTGATCGTTTTTATTAAACTGTTGGAAGCTGTCGTTACCGATAACCGTTGTACTTTTGATGGGTTTCGTCGTTTGCCATACTACAAAGCCCTGCTCCGTTAGCAACAGATAGCCAGATGATGGCAAAGGTTTGGAAAGTACGGCTATGTGCTTTTCTTGTTCGAAACTGTGTAACGGATCTTGGTTTTGAATAGAGGCTGTAATAGCGTCTAAATCACAGACCTGAGAGTCTTCAGCTTGTGCCGTGCTGAGAAGAAAGAAAGCAAACAGTAATAAACTAACAATGCGCATTATTGTGCCTGAATGAATTGGTGTAATTGTTGGCCAAGGATTGGGGGAGACACCAGCTGCATTTCAAAATCAGTGGTGGTTACAGCAACTTGGACTGTGTAACCCTTACAAAGTTTCTCTCCAGAGCTGGCGCTTTGGATCACGTAGTCGATTTTTAAACGGTTTTCAAATTCTTTGAACGTCGCCACACAGAGCAATTTATCGCCAAACTTTGCGGGCTTAATGTATTTCAAGCGCATATCAACGATAGGCCAATAATAACCGGATGCCTTCATTTGTGGATAGTCATACTGAATTTTACGCAACAGCTCGCAGCGGGCTTGTTCAAAGTACTTGACGTAATTGCCGTGCCACACGATGTGCATGGGATCTAAGTCGAAGAATGGTACTTCAACGAAACACTCGGCGGCGATGGCGTGTTGTTGTAGCTTTGCATTATCCATGGTCGTAAACTCAGTAAGTCTTCCAGTGGCGTTGTTGAATTAAATCAACAAAGTGACGCAGCTCAGATTCTAAAGGACGGTCTTCATCGACCAGCTGGAACGTTTTAAACACTTGCTCAAGGGTGCTGCTAATACTGTCGGAAAGGGAGTCAGCGCTCAACTCTTCGCTGTTGATGCGAATTTGAACGGCCTGACAGGATGCCATTAATGAGGCCGCAGCAACCTGTTCGGTCAGCTGTAATATGCGTAAGCAGTCGCGTGCAGCGATAGTGCCCATACTCACCTTGTCTTGGTTATGACATTCGGTTGAGCGTGAAAAAACACTCGCTGGCATGGTGTTTTTTAAAGCTTCTGCGGTCCAAGCACTGATTCCAATCTGAACGGCTTTAAAACCATGGTTAATAGGTTTGCGCTCTGCCGTGGCCGCGGAAAGATTATTCGGGAGGCCATTGTTAAACTTTCTGTCCATCAGCAGTGCCATTTGACGATCCATCAAATCAGACAAGTTCGCAATACCCGTTTTTAACGTGTCCATGACCATCGCAATATGGCCGCCATAAAAGTGACCGCCATGCAAAACGTGTTGCCCTTCACCATCAATGATCGGATTATCGTTAGCGCTATTGAGTTCGGTTTCGATCATCTGACGCATCCAAGGCATCGAATCCTTTACCGCACCGATAATGTGTGGCGCGCAACGTATCGAGTAACGATCCTGTAAGCGACTGGAATTTCGCGGATGCTTATGGTGATTCAGATCATCACGGATCCAGGCAGCGATTTGATTTTGCCCAGGGTGAGGCTTGGCACTAAACAGAATATCATCGAAGTGAGCGCTGTTACCTTGAAGCGCGATCGAGCATAACGCCGTAATTCGTGAACATAACTCGATAAGGTATTCAGCGCGCTGGTAAGCGAGGCAGGCTAAGGCGGTCATGACGGCTGTACCGTTCATAATCGCTAGACCTTCTTTTGGCTGCAGCTTGATGGGTTTGATATTTAAGGCGGCAAAGACCTCTTCAGTAGGCTTGGTCTCGCCTTGGTAGATGACTTCGCGTTCACCGATCAGAACCGCGGCAACGTACGACAAAGGCGTTAAATCGCCACTGGCGCCAACCGAACCTTCTTGCGGAATTCGCGGCATAATATCGTGTTTGAGCAGAGTTTCTAGCTGCTGCAATAACTCCCAGGAGACGCCCGAATAGCCTTGGCTTAAGGAGGTTAAGCGAGCGCCAAGAATAGCGCGGGTTTGTTCGACCGAGAAGATATCTCCCAAGCCACAGCCATGGAAGCGAGTAAGGTGAAGTGGTAATTCATGGACATTACTCAGCGGAACTTGCTCGGTGACAGAGTCGCCATAACCCGTGGTCACGCCATAGATCACACCGTCTTCTTTGAGCAGGGCTTTTAGGAAATCAGACCCTTTTTGGATGTGTTGCTGAAAGCTGGGGTCATCGTTGAGTTTGATTTGCGCGTGACCTTCGGCCATGGCATTGATCTGCTCAATGGTAATGGCTGAATGACCAAATGTAATGTCAGTATTAGCTGTTGTCACTGGGTGTCTTCTCTTTTTTGTTTTGTGTTGCGAGAAATATGGTTTTCGTCGTCTTTTTGCCAAAAATTAAAGAAGTTGAACCATTGATACGGTGCCTTGAGGCAATAATATTCAAGTCGGCTCGCATAATTCTCGATAATTGATTGTAACTGTTGCTTCTTGCCAGTTCTAGTGAGCTTTAAACTGTCCGCAAAGTGCTCAAGATAGATATGGTACTGTCCAGATTGCTTGAGACAAAAGATCAGGTAGGTTGGGCAATCCAAAAGACTGGCTAAGATAAAGGGGCCTTGGGAAAATGGTGCTGGTTGGCCGAGGAAGTCGGCATAATTAACACGACCGTATTGTGTCACGGAGGTTCTATCCCCGACGATAATGACGATTTCGCCCTGATCGACTTTTTCTTTAAGCTCAATAGCGGTTTCCGCGCCCATGGAGTCCACTTGAATGAGATTCAACTGGGCATTAGGGTTGAATTTCTCGATAGCGGCTTGAAACTTGAGAGCGTGCTTGGTGAACACCAAGGCATTAATTTTCAAGTCCGAATCATTTTCGCCTATCGCGCGGCACAATTCTAGGTTACCTAAGTGAGAGCCAATGAAGACCGCGCCTGCTTTGGGACGTTTTTCGCGTAACTGTTGGAACATCTCAGGGTTATGAAAAGTCACATCATCCAACGTCACATCATTTAACCAAGCTCGAATTTTATCGATGGCGGAAACACCAAACTGAAAAAAGTGCTGATAAACATGGTACCAACGGACGGCTTTTGGTGATCGGGTGTGTTCAGCCAGGCGACGTAAATACTGGTACGAGGCTCGTTTTGCTTTACTACCGGTTAGCATAAAGTAGCCAATCACTGGGATCAGAATTAAGCGAAATAGCCACTGTCCAAAAACTCGGTATATCCAAACCAGTAGCTGTATGCCAAAGGTGGAGCCGCGCTCTTGGGTTGCTGACCAATGTTTATCGGGCATCGGCTTAACCTACCTTGGAACGCGATAGCAGGCGGCCGAGCAGGCGTGGTGCTCGCGGAAGCATGCCAAAAAATAAACGGGTATGCATTTTCGTGATCAGCCAATTGTCTTTGACTAACTGAAAGTGCGAAGAGCCATCTTCGGGATAGGTGACACGAGTGGGCAGATTAATAATGGGTACCCCCTTCCAGTCCAGTTTGACCAAAATTTCAGTGTCAAAATCCATGCGTTTGCCAATGCGGCTTGAGTCAATTAAAGCCACTGTGCTGCTCAAGGGATAAAGCCGAAAGCCGCACATGGAGTCTTTGATGCGGAAAGACAGCGTTTCAACCCAGACCCAAAAGTGCGTGATATAACGAGGAATAAGTCTGCCCAGCGGCACTGATTGATCATAATCAGGGATGCCACAAATCACCGCTTGGGGTGATTGTTGGCTCAGTTCGATAAAGGTTGGAATATCATCAATCGCATGTTGGCCATCGGCATCGACTTGAATAGCATGACTGTAGCCTTGGGTATGAGCTTCTCGAAGTCCAGCCATGACCGCGCCCCCCTTCCCTTGGTTGTGCGAAAGGTGGATCAGTTGAAGCTGTTTATCTTCAGATTCAAGCGTTTCGAGATACTGCTTAGTGCTATCGTTACTGCCGTCATTGACCATAATCACGGGTAAATCATACTCAGCAATTGCTTGCAGCACCTGCTTGATGTGCTGGGTGTGATTATAATTTGGTATGACGATACAGTATTGCGGACTCATCAGGATTTATCGTCTCGAAAAAAGAGTTTGCCCGATGAAAAGTTGTGTTCAGCGTTATCAAACTTGAAGGTTAAGCAGTGCTTAGCCGGATCATAAGACAGGTTTAAGTTAACATCAGTTTCAGGTGTGATGACATGCTGAAACTTGAGTGCCGAGACTTTGTCGACACTCCACGTAGGTTGAGTATTCAGCTCGGGAGCGATTAACTGCTTAAAATAGTCTAGTGCCCACTGTGTTTGCACGACGCCGGGCACAATTGGGAATTGGTCAAAGTGGCCAGCGAAGGCATCAAGTTGTGCTGAA
Source organism: Kangiella marina (assembly GCF_039541235.1). NCBI lineage: Bacteria > Pseudomonadati > Pseudomonadota > Gammaproteobacteria > Kangiellales > Kangiellaceae > Kangiella > Kangiella marina. The sequence continues at coordinate 1,468,172 of NZ_BAABFV010000001.1, forward strand.
ATCTGAAGCTTCAGCGTGGCTTCGTATGGGCTGACTTGGCTGTTTAATATCTGTGGGTACTTCATGGTTAAAATAAATTGGATAGCAGGGTGAGTGGCAGTTTTCCCTGAGAATTATACGGTAGATGTTCAAAGTAACGCCATTTTCGAGGGATCGCAACCGCTTCGAACTGGCCGACCAGCTGCTGTTTTAATTGCTGGTTTAGTTGGCGCTTTGAATGCTCTGCGAGAAATTGTAACCCTTGTTCGCTAAGCTCAACCACCATAGCAATAAAGGTTCGGTTTTGTTCTAAGACAACAGCTTTCGCCTGATTCACTAAATCTGAGGCTTTGAGTGCGGTTTCTAGTGCTTCTAAAGAAACTCGCTTCTCTTCAATTTTAACGACCCGATCCACGCGCCCTAAAAGTTCAAAATGATGGTCATCGAGTAACTCTATTCGGTCGTCTAACGGGATGGAGTGGTGAATATAAGGAGAATGCAATTGTGCACGCTCGGAGCGATGGGCTTGAGCTAGCGTTAACCCGGGAAAGAGCGTCCACGCGGTATTCTTATCGGCTTGGGTTCGGTAACCAATGCCGCCGGTTTCAGTGCTTCCAAAGACCTCGATCGGATAGACCCCAAATTGTTGGAATGAAGCTGTGGCAGCTTGTGTTGAGAGTAGACTGCCGGAGCTAAAGCATTGGTTTAAGACAATATTGTCGAGACTGTTATCTTGGCGTGATAAAAATGCTGGGCTCGAAATTAAGCATATATCAGGGTGTTGATGGTTGTGGGCAAGCAGTTCTTCGGGGTAAAGCAGTAGCTCTGTGCTGAATGCATGACGAAATAATAGCGGCCATAGCAGGCGGAAAATCAAGCCATAAATGTGGTGGTGCGATACGGTGGCGAAAAAGACACCTTGATCCACCTGCTGGGCAAATAATTGCTCCAAAGTTTCCGTTTCCAAGAGCAATTGTGATGGTGTTTTAGCAATAGCTTTTGGTTGGCTGCTCGACCCCGAAGTAAAAAACTGTATCTCACTGCTTAAAATGTTTGGAAATTCGATGCTAGATTCAGTCTCAGATTCCAAGTAATGGGTCGAAGCGATATCAGCAACGACGGATTGATCAGCGATAATCAGTTGGTAAGAATTACTGATGCTGGTCAGCCACTCGGGTTTATTGTTAGCGGTCAGCACAATATCTTTGTTCAACAACATCAAGGCGACAAAATTGACGGCGAAATCGTAACTGTTTTGCGCAAATAACAAATAGCTCTGCTCAGGGCGCTGTTTAAATCGATTAGTAGCTACTTTGATGTGCTTTTGAAAGTCGGCGCTGGAGAGGTTTATCTCATTATTAAACGCGATCAGGCTATCGGTATCTTCTGTCAGCAGTTGCTTGAGGTTTTGATATGCCAAGTTCATGCAACTACCCTTTTTTTAATACCAACTTGCGATACAACAACTCAGAAGCAAACAAAACACCCATTAGGATGTATGAAATAAGGCCGTTATAGAGTGTCCAGATCGCGGTCGACGCATAAAAAACAGTGTACAAAGATATGCCGATGTTGATGATGAAAAAGCCACACCAAACCATGGTGACATTCCGCGTATAGGTGACGCCTTCTGGCGGTAGGTCTGGTTCCTGTAGGCGAGCCAGTCGCTCAATCACAGAGGGTGGTTTGACTAGGCTGTAACTGAAAATGGTCAAAAAGCTAAGCGAGATAACCACCGGGTAGAGTTTAAGGCCTAACTGGCTATTGTCAAAATAACTGAAGCCAGCGAGGCTCAACCCAGCAATAAAGATAATAATCCATAGCCCTTTAACGGCTTTTAGTAAGTCGCTATTGGTAAATAAGGCGCGAACAATAACCAGCGCGGCTAAGGTCAGGGCTAAATGCTTGGGTTCTAGGTAGTGTAAGCCAAAATAAATCGCTATGGGGTACAACAAAACCACCACAGCGATAGTTATTTTGAGCAAAAGAGCCATCTTAGTTATGGACTAAGTCATATACTGCGTCGACAACATGCTGCATGGTGCGTACGGCTTTGAATGTCTCAGGATTGACCGATTTGCCAGTGATTTCTTGAAGTTTGATCACCAAGTCCACGGTATCAATACTGTCGAGATCAAGGTCGGTATAGAGGTTTGCATCAATCGTAATATCGTCAGCATCAACTTCAAAGTCTTCAACAAGAATTTGAATAAGTTGTTGAAAAATTTGGTCTTTATTTTCAAGCTTTGCCATTATGCAGCTCCTTTTTGTTGTTCTATAAAGTCCGCCAAGGTGCTCACAGAATAGAAATGTTTTTTTGACTCTTCGGAGTTGGAGTCGAGTTTAATATCAAACTTCTTTTTTAGCGCGAGCCCGAGTTCAAGGGCGTCAATGGAATCCAGCCCCAATCCATCGCCAAACAAGGGTTCCTGTGTTTCGATGTCATCAATGCTAATATCTTCAAGATCAAGGGATTCAATAATCACAGCCTTGATCTCAGCTTCAATAGGTCTCATTCTTCGATAATTCCTCTGTAAATACTGTCTTAATATGCTCCGTTAATCGCCTGGCAGCGATGGACTCATTTTTGTCATTATTTATGAACGGAGTAACATCTATTTCCTCGATAACGCGCATGGAGAACTGAGCTCTGCGGGATGGTATCTGATACCACTTTTCTTGTTTTGTCAGTGTGGTCGGGTTGCAATCAATAATCACCGGCAAAAGATTTTGTTGGCAACGTACGGCAATATTGGCCGCGCCACGCTGTAACTTTATGGGTTGATTAGGGACTGTACGGGTGCCCTCTGGAAATATGACGAGATTATAACCTTCTTCGAGGGACTTTTTACAGTTTTCTATGAGTTTATTCACATCTTGGTCATTATTGATAAAATCCGCGACCCGCACCACGCGCTTCAAAAAGAAGTTATTCCAAAGCCCCTGTTTAACCACGCAGTCAGCTTTTGGGATGAGTGAAATCAAGGCAACCACATCAATGAGCGTTGGGTGGTTGGCGATAATCACTTTGCCCTCAACCTCTTGTAACTGCTGTCGAGCTGTCTCTAGATCAAAGGTAAAGATGCCGAGACTTTGCATAAAACTGATAAAGAAGCGCCAAGATCGATGGATTAAGAAGCGAGCTTTGCGTTTTCGAATATCTGGATCGGGGTTAAAAACTTTAATTACTGGAAAAACAAACAGCGATAAACAAAGGCCACCGAGGCCGAAAGTGGTGAAGGAAAGCCCTGTGGCAAAAACACGCCATAGGTAATTAAGCCTATAAAGCATGCTTTGAGAACTCCCAATGGGTGTCATCAGAGTCTATCGTGTGCTCATCGTGATCGCTGTGCAGAAATTCAAAAAAGGCCAGTGACAGAGGTATTGTGGGTGAAAGTTCTGCTTTTGAGCGTTGAAAGGCGAACGAGAGTGGTTGCCCTTCGTCCAGAGACAGTAGTAGCGACAGGCTGTAGCTCGGGCTTGAGTAGGGCTGAAGCTTATCAAAAGGTTGACTAATGAGACTATCAAAGCAGGTTAATAGTACTTTAGTGCCCGGGAAGCGCTGTAAAAGATTAAAGCTTTCAAGTAAAGCAAAGCCGAAGGTGTTGCTACTGGCTGCGATGCTCGTCCCCGGGTGTTTATTGCCGTTGAAAATCGAGTATAAGCCCAGTGCGGCATTATGAACCGACAAACTAAAGTCTTTGGGTGAGACTTCCTGATCAGAGCTCATATCGTTAACAATAGTGATAGTGCGATTAAGCTCGCCGTGCTGAGATGCAAAAACCGTCATAATGTCAGCAGGATCGACCGTTGCTCTTTCGAGACACTGTAGCGAAGAGTGCATTGCCATTTTGCTTAAACCGTTTAGGCGGCGACGCTTAATCGGTGGGATCTGTTTTAAACTGATATCATCAAGATCGCAGTTTTTAAGCAAAGATGGGCGGTAATTATCAGAACTTAAGTCATTATCAGAGAGCCAGCAATATGACGATACAATGCGGAGGGAAGGCGAAGGTTTGTCGATCATTGTGCTATCCGTAAGGCTTAAGTTGGAATTAGAGTTATGTAGGCTGCGGAAAGTCTAGCCGAATTAGGTGCTGACATCAAACGGTTCAGCAGTGTAGGCGCTGCAATAAAAAGCCGAGCAAACAGGCTCGGCTTTAGGTCTTGCTGTGGCTTAACTAGAATTTAGCAATCATTTGCTGAATTTTTTGGTTATCCACCATGTCTTTAATGGTTTTCTGTAATTGCTCGAGTTGCTCACCTTGAATAGAGGCTTTGCTGAACATAAAAGCAACGCTATCGCTGGGTAAGTGTACGTTTGAAGCTTTGATCTTATCATCTAAGCGCTTACGTTTGAGGATGTATTGGCCCTCAACTGGATCGGCCAACACCCCGTCAATCTCGCTATAAAGGATGTTAAAGAAGCTTTGTTCACCCGACTTAGAGTCAATAAAAAGCCCTGAATATTGCGGATGATTCATGAGTTCGTAGACTTCTTTACCGTAAAAATAGTCGCTGGTAATCCCGACTTTTTGACTACGGCTTAAGAAACCGCTTAAGGTATTACCGTTATACGAATTGCTGCTTCTAATGAATAAAGTAAAAGATTCATCACGATATGGTGCTGAGAAGTTGGCAAATTCCTCACGATCAGGCGTGACGGTTGCCCCCGCTAAAACATCGACCTCACCATTTTCTAAATCTGTTAATAATTGTGTCCAAGGCTTCTCAACGAATTTAACATCACAATTTATCGAGTCAGCTGCTTGTTTAAAGACCTGTATGTCAATACCGACAATTTCACCATTACGCTCAAATTGGTAGGGCGCGCGCGACTCCCAACCCATGGTTAAACTGCAGTCACGATTAGGCTTATCGGCAACTGAGTTGTTTTGTTCAGCAGCTTCTTCGCTTCCACATGCTGTCAGAATAAAGATTGTCAATATGGATATCAGCTTAAATAACTTCATTGAGCGCCTCCCCAGTACAACGTGTATAAATATTGCTTAGTTTTTATACTGCTACGAAATGTGAACTGGATCAAGTATTAGAGGCCAAAATAGTCAGTTTTTTTTACAAATAGTGTCAAAAATTTATACATTTGATGAGTTTAAGTGACAAAAATCGTAATTTGCGGATTTTGACAAGAAAAGTGTATCGGTAAGTAAAGACACTGTTGTGTGCAATATTGGCGTGAATTGTGAGGTTGAAGGAGGGATTTCTGACTGTTATTGGCATAAAAAAAGCAGGCCGAAGCCTGCTTTGTATGTCGTAAGAACTGCAATTAATGAATGGCGTTCTTAATTTTGTTCATAGCATTTTTTTCTAATTGGCGAATACGCTCAGCAGAAACGTCATATTTATCCGCTAATTCATGCAAGGTTGCTTTTTGATCGCTTAACCAACGCTGCTGAAGAATGTCTTGGCTGCGCTCATCCAATGTTTTAAGGGCGAACATCAAACGTTCTTCGCGTTGTCCTTGCCATTGGTTTTGCTCTACTTCTTCTGCAGGATCGGCATTACTCGCTTCCAAATAATGCACGGGAGCGTATGCGGATTCTGAATCGTCGTCTTGAGCGGGTGCGTCAAACGTCGCATCACGAGCATTCAAGCGCCCTTCCATTCGGCGAACTTCTTCAGGTTTAACCCCTAAATCGTCAGCAACAGCTTTAACTTCCTCATTATTTAACCAGTTCAAAGACTTCTTCTTTGAGCGAAGGTTAAAGAATAGTTTGCGCTGGGCTTTGGTTGTGGCAACTTTCACGATGCGCCAGTTACGCAATACATATTCATGTATTTCCGCTTTAATCCAGTGCACAGCGAAAGATACTAGGCGCACACCAACCGTCGGATCAAAACGTTTTACGGCTTTCATCAAACCAATGTTGCCTTCTTGGATAAGGTCTGCTTGTGGAAGACCATAACCACTGTAGCTTCTAGCAATGTGGACAACAAAGCGTAAGTGAGCCATTACTAACTGGCGAGCAGCTTCAAGATCGCCTTCGTCTTTAAAGCGGTGCGCTAGCGCCTGTTCATCTTCAACGGAGAGAACAGGAATCGCGTTGACGGTACTGACGTAACCGTCAATACTGCCAGTCGGTACTGCTAGCGCCATGTTCATTGGGATATTACTCATTCATCCCCTCCTAATATTAATCGTTAGCTACGATGTTAGCACTCTTTTTTGGAGAGTGCTAATGTTTTAGCACTTTGTCTATAAGAGTGCTAACTATAGCAAAAGTTTCAGCCTATTGATCAAAAATGGGGTAAAGAAATGTCAAGATTGACGGGGCTTTGATCGAAAGTGTGACTGGCGGTAACCAGTCACTTATCAAGACTGTTTTGTGTTCCGGATTTATTACTTAGCTGACGCTTCAACTTCAATAATAAGATGAACGTCATCAGCTACCGCTGGAACACCGTAAGTCATTCCCCACTCCGAGCGCTTAATGGTGCCGCGAGCGGAAAAACCGACGTGTTGTTGCTCCGACATTGGGTGAATGCCAGCTTTATTAAGCGTTAGGTCCAATGTGACAGGCTGGGTTTTGCCTAAAATGGTTAAGTCGCCATGCAATACGCCAGTATTATCGCCTGTTTTTTCGAGCTTTGTGCTGGTAAAAGTTAGGCGCGAGAATTTATCGACATGCAGAAAGTCAGCGGATTTCATGTGATCGTTCCACTTGGTATTTTCTAAGTCGATGGAGGCAGCTTTAATTTCGACGTGAGTGGATGATTTCGACCAGTCATCTTGGTCAAAGGTCAGGTCGCCACGGAATGTCGGGAACTTACCAAAAGAATTTGAAAATCCAAGGTGATTAACTTTAAAAACGATTTGACTGTGTACGGTATCAAATTCGTATTCAACAGGCTCGGCGACTGAAGCGGTTGAGAAAGCCAGTACACTCGAGGCAACGAGGCCCTTAATGAGATTGTTCATGCTACATTCCTTATTATTGAAAATTCAGATGGGGTATTTTTAACAAGCTTAAGCCCATCTATCAAATGCATAGTACCAATATTGACTATCCGCGTAGGAAATAGTTGCAAAGATGATAACCAGTATGTGATGGCCAACGTTACTGCGGATTGATGTCTTTTAAATGTTTTCGGACCGACACCCAGGCGCCAATAAGTCCTAAGGATGCGCCAATAACCAGCAGTCCTAAGGTGAAACTCGGGGCAAGGCCAAGTAAGGAAAACTCGCTGCTGTACAGTTGCGCCAATTGACTGGTTGACTGTTTAAGTAGCACAAACACTATGTTAACCATCAGTGCAGCGAGCAGTGCTGCAATCAAGCCATACCAAAATCCAGCATAAAGAAAAGGCCGGCGGATAAAAGCGTCGGTTGCACCAACGAGTTTGATGACTTGGATTTCTTCGCGGCGGTTTAAAATGGCCAAGCGGATGGTATTACCAACAATCAATAGGACGCCGAGTGCCAGCATTAGGCTGACAAATGTAGCCACCTGCTCCGAAATTTCAAGGATGGAGTTGTACTTTTTGATCCAATCACTGTCTAGCTTTGTTTGATCCACCAGTGGTAATAAGGCCAGTTCTTGGGCTAGGGCTTCGAGTTGCGACGGATCATTAAAAGCGTCTGTAGGTTCTAAGGTGATGGTGTATGGCATCGGATTACCATCAAGATAATCAAGTGCTTCACCAAACCCGGAGTAATCTTTAAATTCGTTGAGCGCATCTTCTTTACTGACAAAAGTAACCTGCTTAAACTCTGGCCGTTTGCTGAGTTCTGTTAACAGTTCTTTGGCCTCTTTGTCAGAGCTGCTTTGCTCCAAATAAAGTGCCATCTTAATGCCGCCATCCCACGACTGAGAAACCGCTTTAGCATTGGTCATAAACAGATAAAAAGCCGAAGGCAAAGCTAGCGCTATGGCCAGAACCAAAATTGTCATTAGGCTGTTGGTCGGCTGGCGTAAGATATCGAGAAGCGTTTGAAAGCTATTTTCTTTGTGGAGTTTGAGCGCCGTGCGAAAACGATCACGAAAACTGATCTTGTAGCTGGTAGCGCTGGATTTGCGACTTTTAGATTTAGCAGAACTCATGCGAAGTCGACCTCCGCCAGTTCATTACGAATAGCGCGTCCTTCTTTGAGCGTGATCAAAGGGTGTTTCATGCGAGCAATCAGCCCTAAATCGTGGGATGCGATAAGGACGCTGACCCCGACCTGATTGAACTGAGCAAAGAGATTCATAATATCTTCAGACAGCTCGGGATCTAAATTACCGGTGGGCTCATCAGCCAAAAGCAGTGGTGGCTTGTTAACCACAGCTCGAGCAATGCCGACCCTTTGTTGTTCACCGCCGGAAAGCTGGATCGGCAGTTGCTTCTCTTTCGTAAGGAGGCCAACTTTGTCCAGCGCAGCGCGGACACGTTTGGGTATGTCGCGATCGGAGACACCAGCGATAACTAACGGCAGTGCCACATTGTCATAAACCGTCCTATCGAACAATAAACGGTGATCCTGAAAAATCATACCGATCTTACGACGATGGTAAGGGATCTGACGATCTTTAACGTTAGAGATATTGATATCATCTAAAAGGATTTGTCCGCGAGTCGGACGCTCCATCAGGGCGATGAGTTTGAGAAGGGTACTTTTGCCAGCGCCACTATGGCCGGTTAAGAAAGCCATTTCACCGCGCGGTAAACCGAAGCTGACGCCTTTTAAGGCTTCATGACCACCTTGATACCGTTTAAAAACCTGATGGAATTCAATCATTTATAGTTGTATTTGTCCTATTCGTTGGAGTCACTTGGCTGCACATCGGAGCTGAATAAGGCTTCGATAAAGTCATTTGCGTCAAACTCACGCAAATCATCAATACCTTCACCGACACCGATAAAACGGATAGGAATCTGTAATTTATCCGCTAGTGCAAAGATAATACCACCTTTTGCAGTGCCATCCAGTTTTGTAATCGTGACGCCGGTCAAATTAATCGACTTGTGGAAGTGTTCAGCCTGATTCAAAGCATTTTGGCCGGTCCCCGCATCAACCACCAGCATAACTTCGTGAGGCGCGTTTGGATCAAGCTTCTGCATTACTCGCTTAACTTTAGCTAACTCGTCCATCAAGTTAGACTTGGTATGCAATCGTCCGGCGGTATCAGCAATCAGCACATCAATCTCGCGGCGTTGGGCGGATTGTAATGCATCGTAGATCACCGAGGCGCTGTCTGCACCAGTATGTTGTGCGGTTACATGAATATTATTGCGCTCGCCCCAGACCTGAAGCTGTTCGACTGCAGCTGCGCGGAAAGTATCGCCGGCGGCCAACATGACCGACTTACCTTCTTGCTGGAATTTTTTAGCAAGTTTGCCAATGGTAGTGGTTTTTCCGACACCGTTAACGCCAACCATTAAAATCACATGCGGCTTATGGCTTAATTCTAACGGCGCACTACAAGGCTCTAAAATCTCGGACAGCAATAAACGTAACCTATCCATTAAAGTCTGCGCATCTTTTAGCTCTTTTCGCTCAGCCTTTTGGGTTAGATCGTCAATGATTTTGCGCGTCGCTTCAACGCCGACATCTGCCATCAGCAGTTGTGTTTCGATTTCTTCCAACAAATCATCATCGATTTGTTTACTGCCTAGCACCAGATCAGCGATGCCGCTGGTCAGTTGGCTACGCGTTTTACTGAGCCCGTCTTTAAGACGCGAGAAAAACCCTTTTCGGGTTGGTCGCTCTTGAGTCTCATTGTGACTTGTTTCAGAGGCGGCTTGCTCGATTGGAGCCGTTGAAGTGGAGGAGTTATCAGTCAGATCGAGCGGTTCTTTAGATTGATTGTCTCTGTCACTAAGTTCAGGCGCAGGCGCATCTGATGTAGAGTCAGGGGCAGAGTCAGTTAGCTCAGGCGCATGATTGGCAATGTTTTCTGTGTGCTCGGTATCAAGTTGCTGCTCCAAATCCTCTTCGATAACTTGCTCCAAAGCTTCCTCAGCTTGTTCAAGTTTTTCCTCAAGATCATCGGGCGTTGCTGCTTGTTCAGTCTTGTCTTTCGCAGTCTCGTCTTTTTTTCCAAACCAGCCGAAAAGGCCTCGCTTTTTAGATTTGTCATCGCTCATGAGCTGAACAGTCCGTAATGTATTTATTCTAAACAATAAAAGCGCTATCCTACCATTTTAGGCAAGCTAACGTCAGCTTTTTAGAAAAGGGTCGGGTAAACAAAATGGCCAATCGTGACAAGTTTTTTGACGAGACAAGACAAAGCAGCAAAAAGCCCAATAAAAGTGGTCAGTTCCGAATTATTGGTGGTCAGTGGAAAGGACGAAAGTTAAAGTTTTATGAGGTTGAAGGTTTGCGACCGAGTTTGGATCGCGTTCGTGAAACCTTATTTAACTGGCTGCAGAGTGATATTCGTGGGGCGCGATGTTTGGATCTTTTTGCAGGCTCTGGTGCTATTGGCATTGAGGCCTTATCCCGCGGCTCGACGCATGTTGATTTTGTCGAGCTTAATAAAAAGGCCGTGCGTCAACTGGAAACTAATTTAGGATTATTAGACGCTGACGACGGTAACGTTATCCACATTGACGCCAAGCAATTCCTGGAAAAAGAAAACAGAGCTTACGATATCATTTTTATTGACCCACCGTTCCATAAGGGCTTAGCGCAAGAGGTCATTAGTAAGTTAGCGCAAACTAACTTAGTGCAAGAGGACACCTTGATCTATTTGGAAATGGAACAAGACTTGGAAGTCGAGATTCCTCAAGGCTGGGAGTTACTAAAAGACAAGAAAGCTGGGCAGTTACAATATCAGCTGTATAAAAAGATTCAGTAATCCGATATTACGAGGTATACAACACTCTGATCAAGTGGTAGCCAAAACGGGTTTTAACGGGGCCAATAACACTGACTTCGTCGCTTCCCTTTTTGAAAACGGCTTGATCAAAAGGCTTTACCATGGCTCCCTTTTTGAACTCGCCTAAATCACCGCCTTGCTTTTTGGAGGGGCACATGGAGTGCTTTTTTGCCAGATCTGAAAAATTAGCGCCCTTCTCAATTTTTGCTTTTAAAGCGTTTGCTTCGGATTCCGTTTTAACCAATATGTGTAGGGCTGCGGCAGTTTTCATTGTTGTGAAAGGATTAAAGTAAAGTTTAGAGTTCTGGCGATGATAGCACATAAACATCGAACCGATTGCCTTTTGATTCGATGCTCATCGAGGGTTTTTGATCATTAAGGAAAGGTGCATAGCTCGGACGCTTGACCACGACGCGGTATTTGGCGTGAGCTAAAGCGGTCGGCAGCAGTTCATCAGCATCCGGGTCAGTGCCGACCAATAATTTGACGAGCCGCATGTCTTTTTTAACCGCAGCGCTTTTGGATTTTGGCGGAAACATCGGATCGAGGTAAATAATGTCGGGCTGTTGCTCCTGACTTAAGCTTTGGATCAGTTGAGTAGACTGGCCTTGAGACAATGAAAACTGCTGTTTAAAAAGGGCCTCATCCGCTTGCTTGGCGCGCTCTATGGCATCATCCAACAAACTCGCGACAAAGGGCGAACGTTCGATCATACGAATGGAACAACCAAGGCTGCGTAATTCTGCGGCGTCGCGACCCAGCCCAGCCGTGGCATCCAGTATACTCGGGTTCCAATTATGTTTGAGGCCGCAGGCTTTAGCGATATGTTGTTTGCGCCCTCCTCCATGTTGACGCCGGTAGGCGATGGTGCCAGCGGTTAAATCGAGAGTTAGGCTGACATCATGACCATCGAGCGGCGCCGTAAAGCTGAGAAACGGAATGCCGCTATTATCGGCATAGTGGAAATACCCCTGATAATCCTTGAGCTTAGATTGGTCAGTGACAGCAGCTAGCTCCCTCAGTAAACTAGGGGCATCGGGCCTATTAGGCTTTAACCAAAAAGCAAAGTTTGTTGCCACAAAATTCCTTAACATTAAATATAAAAAGTTAATAAAATCAAAATGATAGAAGCTGAATCATCCATTATTGAAGTACAGGTTCCCGTCACATCAGCTGAGCAAAATGCGCTTGAATTATTAGCGTCCGAGAGCGGTTTGTCAAAGCAGAAGATTAAAGATGCAATGACAAAAGGTGCTGTTTGGGTCGCTAAGAACAAAGACAAAACAGGTTCAGCGCGTCCTATCAGACGTAAGAATAGCAAGTTAAAGGAAGGCGATCAGTTATTTTTATACTATAACCACGCGGTGTTAGCTCAAACCACCGAACTGCCTGAGTTGGTCGCTGATGAAGGTGATTATTCGGTGTGGAACAAACCCTATGGAGTCTGGGCGCAGGGTTCGAAATGGGGTGATCATTGCTCGATAGGCCGTTTAGTAGAACAGCATTTTGAGAATAATCGCCAAAGCTATGTGGTGCACCGACTGGATCGAGCCGCCAGTGGACTGATGGTGGTTGCGCATAATAAAAAGGCTGCCGCTGCTTTATCCCAACTGTTTGCCAAGCGCGAAGTGGAAAAAGTTTATCGAGCGACTGTCAATGGACGATTGCCGCAGAGTGAGGTCTCAGTGACTCAGCCTATCGATGGCAAGCCTGCAAAAAGTCATGCAAAGGAAGTGAGTGTTGATGAAAAGAATACGACCAGTGTGGTTGAAGTGACTATCGAAACCGGCAGAAAGCATCAAATTCGAATTCATTTAGCGAGTGTTGGCTGCCCAATTGTCGGCGACAGATTACATGGTGATGCAACAGCGGAAAGTAGCGATTTGCAGCTAAAAGCGGTTAAATTGTCATTTAAGTGCCCTATTACCGATAAAAAAAGCCACTACGAGCTGTAGTGGCTTGGTTGTAAAAGCGTGCCGATTTGTGAGATCTAGACTACCTCAATGGTTTCTGGCTTACGCAGAAAATAGATGGATAAAAATACCAAGTATAAGGGATAGATAACGATGGTTGCCGCGCTGAAGCTAACACTGACCTCAAACAACCCTAAAAGTATCGATATTGCAGCTAAAATGGATAAATAAGCAGGTATATTGCGGTAGTTTGCTAATAAAATAATGCCTATAATAACATCCAAAATACCAAAAATAATCATACAGCTGATACTGAGGATATGAACACCAGTTGTGGTCCAAGCTTCAGCGAGTCCAAAATTAGCCAAGACATCAGAAAGAAAGATCCCGCCAAAGAAGATCACAGAGTTGATGATGATTAACGTGAGTAAAACATCGATGCTTTTAAAATTAAGTTGCTCGTGAAGGATTTTTTTAAAATAAATATATAAATAGACCGAAATCGCACCAATGAGTAGGAACAATCCGCTATAACCATCGAGTTTAGGCTCAAATATCGTCAGTGGATGCGCGCTATCCAGCCTTGAGTAAATCAGTAATGCCCAGTAAACCGGGAATAAAATGGCGAGGACAATGGATGCAATCCCAGGTAATAAATAATCACGTTTCATTAATATCTCCACTATAAAAGTTAATCCGTTTGTTCATCGACAAATTCAAGAATATCGCCAGGCTGGCACTGCAGTTCTTTACAGATTGCTTCCAGTGTTGAAAAGCGAATGGCTTTGACTTTGCCGTTTTTTAAAAGAGAGAGGTTGGTCATTGAAATGCCAATTCTCTCGGATAGTTCTTTGAGCGACAGTTTGTTTTTTGCCATCTCAATGTCTAGGTGTATTTGTATTTTCATGAGGCTAGATTATGATCGATATAATTGATTGTCAATAAATATTTTACGTTTATCATAAAATTTTAATTGTTTGTCATTGTTTGTCATTGTTTGTGTAAGAAGCACTAGAAGATGTAAATGGCTATATTTTGCTGGTAATATGGTGGCTCGAATGGTTAGAGGGGTTTGAATGAGCACGCAGCAGCGACTAACGGATGAAGTATCCGCTTGCCGGATATGCACGGACTTACCGTTAGGCCCAAAACCAATTTTTCAGTTTGGCGATGAGGCTAAGATATTAATTGCTGGGCAAGCGCCTGGACAGATTACTCATCAGCGCCGCCGCCCTTTCGACGACGCTAGTGGCGTCCGATTGCGAGATTGGTTAGGGGTTGATGAAGATACCTTTTATGAAGCTAAACAGTTCGCGATTTTACCGATGGGGTTTTGTTACCCAGGAAAGGGAAAATCAGGTGATCTCCCTCCTCGTCCTATCTGCGCTAAAACCTGGCAACATCAACTGTTAGCCCAGCTTAAACATCTAGAGCTGGTGGTGGTTATGGGCCAATATGCCCTGCAATGGCACTTAGGAGTGAAAAAGTCACAACCGATAACACCGTTAGTTAAGAATTGGTCTAAATACCAGCAAATAGACGTTAAAAGTAGGCAAAATGCAAATAATGGCATTGAACAACCAGTCAGTTATTTCCCACTGCCCCACCCTAGTCCACGCAATAATATCTGGCTAAAGAAAAATCCGTGGTTTGAAAAAGATTTATTGCCTCAATTAAAACATAGTGTCGCTAAGGCTTTGCTTTGAAGGATTTTTTTAGTGCAGCCTCAAACACGGCAACACCTTTTTCACGAGCGAGTTTAACGTTATTGTCTGGGATCGATTCGGGATCATCGTAGTTTTTGAGTGCTTGGTCGAGGCTGGCTTCGCGCAGAATATGCAGAATTGGGTAGGGTGAGCGATTGGTATAATTCGCTGGATCGTCTTTGTCCAAGCCGTCAAAACAGTAGTCAGGATGGAAGCTGGCGATTTGATAGATGCCTGTATAGTTAAGGCGATCCAGTAATTGGTTGCCGTAGTCGAGTAAGTCGAGATAGTCATCAAACGAGTCGAATCCTTGGGGCAGGATGATCAAGCTGGTTTCTATCGCCTTATTTTGATCGAGCGCCTGAAGTTCATCGACGAGTTCGTATAACACCGGTTCGATGCTATTAGACGACGATACTGCGTAATTGATAGTATTTCGAACAAATTCACGACGGGCAAACGGACAAAAATTATAGCCAATAACGGTCTGGGAGAGCCAATAACGGACGCTGGCGATGATGTTTTCTTGAGGAACTTGTGACATAAGGCTTTATCATGTTTTGGAAGCTGAAGAATTATAGCAGAAGCATAACCAATTAGCTTATCGAGACTATTACTCAAAAAAAGGTTTTAAGTCGTCTGGTATTGGCATAGCTTTGAAGGGTGAAACATTGGCACCGCCAGTATTGCCGACGGGATATTTACCAAATAAGGAGCCAGCAGAGCCAATAATTCGGATCATTTGTCCCAATATTTCTTTTAGGTTTATAGTTCTCAGGCCGATCTTAAACATCCAGTAATGACTCTTAACATGCCAAGAATAGCGCGGCTGACCAAGGATATGAGCGCGCTCGAAGTGATAAAATGCTAAAGAAAACTCTTTGTTATCAAAATGTTGCTTGCCAAGGTCAAGTTCTTGATCGAATTTTTTCTGCAGTTTAGATACTTCCATCAGTCGCCTCATTTACGATAAACATTCTGTGTACCAGTAGTTTGACAGACTAGTTGGTTTGTTATTAAATGGCAACATATTTCAATGACTGATCATGCCTCCTGTGTTCAGCAGTCAGAAACCGGGAGAGAGGGAATATCATGTCGAACAATAGCGAACTCGATAAGCAAAGCTCTGGTTCAACAGAGCCTCAACAAAAGCCATCAAACAATGGCCAGCGCACGGTTGCGTTTGGTCGCTTTATTGTAAATCACCCTTGGCTAGTTATGCTGGCAGCAATAGCCTTGCTATTGTCAGCCATGTATGGAGCTAAGTTTCTTGAGATAAAGCCTGATTATCGGGTGTTTTTCGCCGAAGATAACCCCCAGTTAATAGCATTTGATCATATTCAGGATACTTACGATAAAGCCGACAACGTGATGATGGTACTCACGCCAAAGGAGGGTGAGGTTTTTGATAAGGAGACTTTGAAAACCATCCAGTGGCTAACCGAAAAAGCTTGGCATGTACCTTATTCTACCCGTGTTGACTCAGTCACCAATTATCAGCATACCTGGGTGACGCCAGAGGACGAGGATTACATGCTGGTTGGCGCTTTACTGTGTGTCCCGGCAAAATCTGCCGATTTCGATAGTACCTGTGAGCATGAGTCTGTTACCCCAGCGGCAATTGATGAGCTGACTCAGCAACAGCTTGATCGTCTTGAACAGATTGTGATTAATGAGCCACAGGTGGTTAATCGGATGATTAACCCGGAAGGCACGGTCACAGCGGTTAACATCACAGTGCAAATGCCAGACGATAAAGACCTCGAGGGGTTAGAGGGCGATGAGCGCGCTAAGAAAAAGACGGAGATATTAACCGCGGGGCAGAAGGTCGCGGATTATGTTCGGGATTTGCAGTCACAAGTTGAAGAACGCAATCCTAATTTAGAGGTTCGGCTAACGGGTGTGGTCATGATGAACACCGCTTTCGCCGAGACAGGGCTGGGCGACATGATGACATTAACTCCGATCATGTTGTTACTGGTGATTCCGTTGGCGTTGTACTTCATGATTAGAAGTATTAGCGGCACTATCGGTAGTGTTCTGATCATTATTTTCTCCATCGCTGGAGCCATGGGGATGGAAGGTTGGTTAGGAATATTCCTAACAGCACCAGTATTCTCTGTACCAACGGTGGTGGCGACGATGGCGGTGGCGGATTCCGTTCATCTGTTGGTAACTTACATGCAAAACCTACGCCAAGGGATGCACAAAAAGGATGCCATGGTTGAGAGTATTCGTATCAATATGATGCCGATATTTTTGACCAGTGTGACGACCGTGATTGGCTTTTTGACCATGAACTTTAGCGATGTTCCACCGTTACAAGATCTGGGTAATGTGGTGGCTATCGGGGTGACGTTTGCCTTTATATTCTCGGTAACATTTCTACCAGCGTTTATATTATTGATGCCAACCAAGGTTCCACGAGGTCGCTCAGCTAAACACGAAAAAATGGATCAGTTTGCCGACTTTGTGGTGGCAAAGCGTAAGATGTTGCTGCCTCTGATGACGGTGATTTGCATTGGCGTTATTGCTTTCTTGCCGAAGAACGAACTGAATGATGAGTTCGTCAAATATTTCGATGAAACCATTGATTTTCGCGTTGACTCGGATTACACCGCTGAAAACCTTACTGGCCTCTACACCATGTTCTACGCCGTCAATAGCGACAATGAAAATGGGATTCATGAGCCTGAGTTCATGGCAATGTTGCAGGAGTTTGTGACCTTTGCTGAGGCACAACCAGAAGTGATCCATGTGCAAAGCTATACCGATGTCATGAAACGCTTGAATAAAAGCATGAACGCGGATCGTAATGCGTGTTATGCCTTGCCAGAGGCTAGCTTGGACGAAAATTGTAATGAGGTGCTGAAAGAGCCAGATGAGGGTACCGATTTGAATACCCGAGTGCGAGAGCTGACGGCACAGTTTACATTGATGTATGAAATGTCATTACCAAAAGGCATGGACTTAAACAATCAAGTCAGTAGCGATAAAGCAGGAACGCGGGTTCAGATCGCACTGCACAATTTATCCAGCATTGAAGTCCTAGCGCTCGAGAAAAAATTTGCACAGTGGTTTGAGAAAAATGCCCCTAACTACGAGGTGCAAGGGTCGAGTCCTGCCGTCATGTTTGCCCATGTCGGACAAAACAATATCTATTCAATGTTAGAAGGCACGGCTTGGGCATTGGTACTTATTTCGCTGTTACTAATTTTTGCGCTTCGATCGTTTAAGTTAGGACTATTAAGTTTAATACCTAACATTATTCCGATGGCGGTGGCCTTTGGTATTTGGGCAATTTTTCAAGGGCAGGTTGGCATGGGCTTGTCGGTTGTGACCGGCATGACCTTAGGTATTGTGGTCGATGATACGGTGCATTTCTTGAGTAAGTATTTGCGAGCACGCCGAGAAAAAGGGTTGGACTCCCATGCTGCGGTGAAGTATGCCTTCCAAACCGTGGGCATGGCACTTACCGTAACCACCATTGTCTTAGTACTAGGCTTCCTAGTTTTAGGGATGTCACACTATGTCATGAATAGCCACATGGGCATATTAACGGCAATAACCTTAGCAGCCGCATTAATCATTGATTTCTTGTTGCTGCCGCCGTTACTGATGTTGATTGAACCTAAAAAATCGACGCAGAAAACAAATTCATAGAAAATAATCAATAGGAGTTATTGATGAAACATTTATTGGTATTGGCTAGTTTGTTCTTAGCCAGTGTTGGAGTTCAAGCCAGCGATGCAAACCAACGCATTGCTGAAATCAGTGATGGGAAAGCGAAAGGCTTAGCTGTGGCGGAAGCAATGAAAGCCCACAATACGGGTTGGGGCGATAGCGAAGCAAAAATGACCATGATCTTGCGCGACAAAAGCGGTAGCGAAACCGATCGTAAAGTGCGCGTCAAAAGCCTTGAGGTTGATGGTGATGGCGATAGAGGATTAAGTATTTTTGATGAACCTCGGGATGTTGAAGGTACTGCTTTTTTGACCTATTCACACATTGAAGGAAATGACGATCAGTGGCTGTATTTACCAGCTTTAAAACGTGTTAAGCGGATTTCTTCATCAAACAAATCTGGGCCATGGATGGGGAGTGAGTTTGCTTACGAAGATTTGTCGTCGTTTGAAGTTGAGAAGTACGATTATAAATTTTTACGAGAAGACGAGCTAAATGATCAGAAGGTTTATGTCGTTGAGTCTTATCCGACGTACGACAACTCAGGCTATAGCAAAACCATCACTTGGGTCGATCAAGAGCACTTTCGAGTGCATCGCATTGAATTCTTCGATGAGAAGGGTGATGCCCTGAAAACGATGGAAGTTTCAGAATTTAAACAGTACTTGGACAAGTATTGGCGTGGTCATAAACAGGTTATGACGAATCACCAAACGGGCAAGAGTACTGTCGTAAAATGGAAGGATTATGAGTTTAATACAGGTCTTGATGAAAACGATTTCAACAAGAGTAGTTTAAAAAGAGCGCGTTAATGTCAGTTATAGTGAAAGATACCGAAAAAACGAGCATCAGAAATGCTGACGCTACCCGGCAAAAGATTCTGGATGTGGCCTTTGAGGAAGTGCTTCTCAAAGGCTACCAGGGACTTCGTGTGGATGGCGTGCTTAAGAAAACCTCATTAACTAAAGGCGCTTTCTATCACCACTTTGCCAGCAAGAAAGAACTCGGCCATGCTGTCATCGACGAAGTTCTCAAGCCATGGATCGAAAACCGTTGGATCATTCCGCTAAAAGAAATCCAGCATCCAATAGACGACTTAATTCGAATGCTTGAATCTGCGCGGGATGACATTAGCGCGGAAGAATTGCATACAGGTTGTCCATTGAACAACCTTACTCAAGAAATGTCACCGCTGGATGAATCGTTCAGGATTCGAATTGCGAATATTTGGCAGCTTTGGCATCAGGCTTTGGTTGAAACCCTAGAGCGTGGACAAAAGCTGGGTTTAGTGAAAAAGAGCATTAAGCCCAACAATGTCGCCCGATTCCTAATTGCTGCGATGGAAGGCATCATTGGCCAGTGTAAATGCTACATGAATGACTTGGCTTTTTATGAAGCCGGCGAATGTTTACAAGACTACCTTGAAAGCTTGCGAGTGGAAAATAGCTAGATCGTGATTCCACCGCGCAAGCCAGTCCCCCTTACCGTCTTTCTCAGCACTATTTATACAGAAGATAACTCCTCTATCCACAGCATCCATTGACTCCTGAACGTGGGAATCCCCACGTGTACTGTGTGACGTTGATATTTCCATCTTATTTTGGGGTTAAAACACTCGCTTCGAGTACAATCAAAAAGATATGCGCGCAAAATAATTAAGGTATATTTAAGAAAGACTTCACGTTTTAAAGTTTTTTTTATAAAAGCGTAGTGTTATTATTCCGCAGCTATTTAGGGATATTGAAGGACAATCAAGAGAAAAGGGCTTTGCAGAATAATAACGATACGTGCTCACAAACTGTTTTATCTGAGATAAATGAGTCGAGTGGCAGTGACATAAGTGAGTTGAGCGCAGAGGCAGGGAGCTTGGACTGGGAGCAGATTAAAACCCAGTTGCAAATCATGGTGCTAAAGATTGATAAAAAACTGAGTCAATCAGTCAACGCCATCCTCCACCATCCCCGATTTCAGGAACTTGAAGCTAACTGGCGAGGTTTGTATTTTCTTTGTCGTGAGCGCTCACTAGAGAAATCAGCCCGAAAAACCAAAATTAAAGTACTTGATATCAGTCTGGCTCAGCTTGGAAAGGACTTATCGAGAGCCATCGACTTTGATCAGAGTGAGATTTTCAAAAAGGTTTACGCTGAAGAATACGACAATCCGGGGGGCGAACCCTACTCGGTGTTATTGGGCTGTTATCGGATGCAACTTAAGCCAAGGCCTGAGGTAGGCATTGGTGACATTGAAATCTTGCAGTTGATGTCGGGTGTGGCTGCGGCAGCATTTTCGCCATTTCTTACCAGCTTAGAACCGAGCTTTTTTGGGGTGGATCGATATCAAGATTTATCGCCTTTAATGAATGTCACTGAGATGATGCGCCAAAAAGAGTATCGCGCTTGGAATAGCCTTAGGAAGAGTGAGGACGCACGCTTTCTTGGCTTAGTATTGCCAGATATCTTAATGCGACAACAGTACCAAAATGACGGTACTCGAAACGATGGATTTGTATTTAAAGAAACCATTGAACACTCTGGGGACCGGTTGTGGGGCAATGCGGTTTTCGCGTTTACGACAACGGTAATGCGAGCATTTTCTGAGCATGGGTGGTTTGCTTCAATCAGGGGAGTACCGCGGGGACAGGTCAGTGGCGGCGTAGTTACGGACTTACCAGTAGAGCGATCTGCTGTTGATGGTTGGAGTGAATTAGCGCCCGTAGCTGTGAGCGTGACCGACGGTTTAGAGCAACAACTGCACAGCAATGGATTTATACCAGCAATGGCGTTAGCAAGAACCCCATATTTAGCCTTTTATGGCAATAACTCGGTACAAAAACCGCAAGTGTACAACGATGCGGTGGCGACGACCAATGCCGCAATGTCGAGCATGATGCAATATACCTTGTGTGTCTCAAGATTTGCTCATTACATAAAAGTTATCTGCCGTGACAAGGTTGGGACTTTTGCTAACGAGACAGAGTGTGAGGCATTTTTGCGGCAGTGGTTATTGAAATACACCACGGCGAATGATGATGCGTCGGTAGAATTAAAGGCTAAATACCCATTGCGAGAAGCAAAAGTCAGCGTTAGCGAACGGCCAGATAAACCCGGTTACATGTTGTGTGATATGCACATCAGACCGCATTTTCAGTTGGATAATCTAACGTCAAGTATTCAGCTAACAACCGAAGTCATACAAAATAAACGAGGGAATCGATAATGGATAGTTTTTCTGAAAAATATAGCGAAGGGAATATTGACGCCTGTATTAACCAGTTAGTGCAAGAAATCAAAGAAAACCCCGATCAGCATTACAAAAGAATGCTATTTGGACAAATGTTATGCGTTTCTGGAGATTATGAGCGAGCGGATAAGCAGTTAGATTTACTGTCGACATTAGAACCAAAGTTTGTCATTGAAGTCGCCAATTGGCGGAACTTGATCCGCGCCGCTCAGCATCGTAAAGACTTTTATGAATCAGGTCGTCCACCAGAAGTGATTGGCCAGCTGTCAGCGCGGCTAGAGAAACATATTGCAGCAATGGTGGCGTTACGCGCAGAAGATAGTGAAACTTTCAGTGCTGTACTGTCAGAAGCTGAAGAAGCTCGTAAAGCGGTGAAAGGAACTTGGAATCAGGAGTCAAAGGAGTTTGATGATTTTCGAGATCTTGACGATTTAAACGGAGGCTTCATGGAAGTGCTTGCCCCCAATGGGAATTATTACTGGATTGCCAACGAGTCAATATCGTCGATTGTGTTTGAAGAAGCCAAGCAGCCGATTGATTTCTTATGGCGGAAGGCTGACTTAATCTTAAACGATGGAACGCAGGGCGAAGTGTATATCCCTGTAACTTATGTGGATTCCATGAACGATCAACAACGTCTGGCCCGAGAAACTGAATGGGAAGATTACCGTGAAACGGAAACCATGCGTGGTCGTGGACAGAAAACGTATTTAGTCGGCGACGAGGCCGTATCGATCTTAGAAATCAACAGTATTGAATTTAATCATTAAGAAAGAGGCACGGACGGAAAGTAAAATGAAACTACTACTATTAGCGCTCGCATTATTGTTGTTACTGCCGGGGTGTGAATTACTGAACAAAACATTTTCGATGGGTGCTATGTCCGAAGAAGAGCGTTATCTAGAGAAAAAAAGGCAGTCTGAAAGAGACAAGGTCTATATCTATCAGAAAGAAGTTGTGTCGGCTGAAGAGTATATGCACATCATTGATAAGTCGTTTTATCGAAATTTTATCAACGAAGAGCAAATCCAAGTTATCCGCTATGCTGACTCAAAATACTATGATGTGGCGCTGCGTTTAAAAGGGCGGGACATTTTCAGAACAGATAGTGAAGTCCTAACCAATAACGCAAAAGATTTGCTCGATCGAATCGCGAGCTTACTGAATGTTTATGATAAGAGCACTATTACCGTGGTCGGTTTTACCGATAATGTGGGTGCCGCCAAGTACAACATGAGTTTGTCAAAAAATCGGGCAGATAGTGTGTTATCAAATTTAGTCTTGCGCGGAGTTGAGTTAGACCGATTAAAGTCATGTGGGCTGGGAGAAAAATATCCTATTGCGACCAATAGAACGGAAATAGGACGAGCGACCAACCGCCGAGTAGAGATTCACATCAGCACCTATTTTGACGGAAGAGAGTGTCAATAAGCAATGATAAAACCAAGTCAGATGCCAGAGTTAAGGACGTCATTACTTGATGTGCTTGCAGATGACGATGATGGCCAGCAGGGCTTTGATCCTTATGACCGTTACAAAAAACTGGTGTGCCGTGATATCGAAGCGTTACTCAACACAAAAATTGATTGGACGTTAGTGACCGACTCATTGCAAGAACTCAAGCTGTCATTAGTAAATTATGGTCTGGAAGACTTTTCGACAAAGAACTTAACGTATCCCGGTGATAAGGATGTGTTGTGTGTTGAGATACGAGAATTGATCGAGTTGTATGAGCCACGATTAGAGCGAGTAAGAGTCAAAATTCTGGATAACAGTGATCCGATTGATCGAGTGGTGAGGTTAATGATTACTGCCAATTTAATTTTAGAAAAAGACAGAGAACGGCTATCGTTTAGAACGAAACTGAATCCGGTGGATCATTTATTCAGTGTTAAGGAGCTTGAGTATGAAGGATAAGTTACTCAGCTATTACAATAAAGAATTATCCTACTTTAGGGAATACTCAGAAGAGTTCGCAAAAAAACACCCAAAAGTGGCGGGGCATTTAGGTATTGATACGAATGAGGTGGACGATCCTCATGTTGCTCGGTTAATAGAGTCAGTGGCATTTATGACCGCCAGAGTGCAGCAAAATATTGATGCTGGTTTACCAGAGCTGACACAGTCATTGTTCAGCGTGTTATATCCCGATTACTTTGCGCCGATACCAGCTACCGGGATTTTTTCATTTGAGCTCAAAGAGGGCATTGAAAAGCCTTACAAGATTGAAAAAGGAACCCGCTTTCGAGCGATTCAAAGCGGCATGGCAGAGTGCCGCTTTAGAACCTGCTATGAAACAATGCTGTATCCTATACAAGTCACGGATGCCAGTTACAGCGGATTACCTTTTGAATTGCCTGAGCTACCCCAGCGTAGCCATAAAATACAATCAAGGTTAAGGCTAGCGGTAGCGGCAACGAGCAACAACCTTGATGAAGACGGTTTCGAGGTAGAGCGACTACGATTTTTTCTCAAAGGGCAGCAGCAATACATCGCGAAGTTATTTGAGTTGATCCATAACGATGGAGTTGTAATAGCCATTTCCGATAAAGCCCGCCCTGAATCAAGGAAGTTCGTGACTGCTGACTGTGTAAAGCAAGTCGGGTTTGACCATGAGGAAGCCGTACTACCTTATGACAAAAAAAGTTTCAGCGGTTACCGAACATTATCAGAGTTTTACCATACGCCGGATAAGTTCTTATTTTTTGATATTGAAGATTTCAATCAGTGCTACAAACCCGGCGAAACTCAGAAAGAAATAACGTTTTATTGTAATGCACACTATCCAGAACTAGAGCAAATGGTTTCAGCTCAAAATTTTGTACTGGGAGCAACGGCAGCGATCAACCTCTTTGAACATACACCAGAGTTAGTTGATGTCGAGGATGAGATTAATGATTACAGAGTCAATCCTTCAGCGAATCAGCCTGAAAACTTTGAAGTTCATCACATCAAAGAGGTGTGTAGCATTGATGCTGCCGGTAATAAAAAAACATTGTCGCCGATTTATAAACCCAATTTAAAGTCAGGCTCAGCATGGGTATGGAACTACAAGCGTGAGTTTAAAGACATGGCAGGGGGAGCCGTATCGGCAGGATTAGATACGGTGATCAATATGATCCCACAGGGAGAAGATGCTCGGCCTAAGTTTTTACAACTGACGACAGAGTGCAGTAATCGAAATTTGAGTACTAAGTTGCGCTTGAGTGATGGTGGTTGCCAGTTACTGTTTGCAAAGCCGACGCCGAGTATACAGCGAATTCGGTGTGAGTCTAACCTGTCAAAACCAAAACGGCCTATGGTGAATGACCAGTCGCGCTGGCAGTTAGCGCGTCATCTGAATTTAAGTTATTTGTCAGAAAACGGGGTCGAGGGATTGCGGGAAGTACTGAGCCTTTACAATTTTTTTGGGTTGCCAGAGGTCGATAACATGATCGATGGTATCCAAGACATGGTAATCAAATCTGACGTGTCGCGTGCAGTGATTGGTGGTCATTCGGGTGTCATTCACGGTAATCAAATGACGCTGATGTGTGATGAAGACTATTACACAGGAACCAGTATTTACCTATTTGGATGTGTGTTGAACAACTTCTTATCGCAACTGTGCCAAGTTAACTCTTACGTGAAGTTGTGTATCAAGTTGCAGGGACATAAAGAGAAGTCCTATCAATGGCCCGTGTTAGCAGGAAAGATCAAGCTGCTATGAATGACTTAACCGTGAATACAGTGACCAGGTTCCATTCAGATCATCCTTACGCGATTGTTTTTGGAATTGAGCAAGCGATGTTTCGCGAAGGCAAAACGCGGGTGCTGGATGGGTTAGAAAAAGGGCGTATAAAGTTTGTCGCTAAGCAAACATTGAATCCTCATGAGCACTCGGTTCAGTCATACCAAAAAGATGAATCTGTCGACCAATACCGTGTGGTTGGGAGTTTATTAAACTTGACCGGGGCGAATGGAATCATGCCTAACCATTACTCGGAAACACTGGCTAAGACCTTACGCGATAACAATACAGTGTTTAAAGATTTTTTGGACATGTTTAATCATCGCTTGAGCAGTTTGATGTACCGCAGTTGGGCTAAGTACCGCTTTGATACCGACAGAGTGTATCAGCGCGCGGTAAAGCAATACCAGTCGAGCATCGATGTGTTAATGAGTAGTTTGGCTGGTATCAGCTTTTTTGCGAAAGATCACTCGGCAACTTACTTCAGTGGCTTAACCTTTAACAGCGCAATCTCAGCTGAAAAGCTGAAAAATATTGTTGCTGAGGTTAGTGGACTCGAGGTTAGCATCAACGAATTTAAAGGAAAGTGGATTGAGTTAGCAGAAGAAGATTTGAGTCGGTTAGGGCGTAGTGAAAAAAAATATAACCAACTTGGAGTGAGCACTATGCTCGGACGTCGTTGCTGGGATATTGGGTCGGGTTTTGAAGTGGAGTTTAAGGTTGAGGATAAAGCAACTTTTAAAAGTCTAAACCCCGGCGGCAGTATGAACCAAGCGTTGACTAGGTTACTCAAGCAGCTAGTGGGAAGTGGTTTCGAGATTAATTATAAATTGAAAGTAAAAGCGTCGCACTGTGAACCCGTGGTTTTGTCAAAAGAAGCCCGAACCACATCGCTTGGAGCCAATGCCTGGATGGGCAAAAACACCAGCCACCATCGAATGATTGATTATTATTGTTAAAGAGTTAGGAGAAAACTGTGTCGAATAATGAACTCAGAGTGCTTATTGATAAGCTAAATGGATTTTGTAAAAACAGTCTAGAATCGTCAGCGGGTTTATGCCTGTCGAGAAGTCATTTTTATGTGGAAATTGAACATTGGTTCTTAAAGTTACTGGAAGATAAAACGGGTGATTTTCATCATATTTTGTCGTTTTTTAATGCGGACAGTGAGAAAGTTTCTCGAGATTTAAATAAATCCCTTGAACGATTAAAAACGGGCAATGACCACCCTCCGGCGCTATCAACCTATCTGGTCAGTTTAATCAAACAAGCTTGGTTGCAGGCGTCGTTAGAGCGGGGTAACGCAGTAGTGCGTTCGGGGCATTTGCTATTAGCATTATTAAAAGACGATAGTTTGTCTATGTTTACTCATGGTATTTCGCCAGAGTTAGAGCAGTTAAGCGCTGAAAAACTGTCGGTAGATTTTGACACTATTACGGCTGCAAGCAGTGAATCATCTCAGCTTCAAGCAGTAAGCCCGTCAACATCAAGCAAGGGCACGCCAGCGCTTGATCAGTACACCGTAGATTTGACTCAACAAGCCCGTGATGGAGAGCTTGATCCGGTACTCGGCCGAGAAGAAGAGGTGCGACAATTAACGGATATTTTAACTCGGCGTCGACAGAACAACCCTATTCTGACCGGCGAGGCAGGTGTTGGTAAGACTTCTGTGATCGAAGGCTTCGCCAGTAAAATTGTTGCAGGAGAAGTGCCTGATGTATTGAAAAATGTCCGCCTTAAAGTGTTAGACATGGGATTATTACAAGCCGGTGCGGGTGTCAAAGGTGAGTTTGAAAATCGATTAAAAAGTGTCATTGAGGAAGTCAAAGGTTCGGTAGAGCCGATCATCTTATTCATTGATGAAGCGCATACGATGATCGGGGCGGGAGGAGCTGCGGGCCAAAATGATGCGGCCAATTTGTTAAAGCCAGCTTTGGCGCGTGGTGAATTACGAGTAATTGCTGCGACGACTTGGGCAGAATATAAAAAATATTTTGAAAAAGACGCTGCGCTGACTCGTCGCTTTCAAGTGGTGAAAGTTGAAGAGCCTGATCTGAATACCGCGATAGCGATCATGCGCGGTCTCACGGATGTGATGGAAAACCATCATAAAGTCAGAATACTCGATGAGGCATTGGTCGATAGCGTAAAGTTATCGCAGCGGTACATTGCTGGACGACAGCTTCCCGATAAATCGGTGAGCTTACTAGATACTGCTTGTGCGCGGGTTAATTTAAGTCAAAACTCAAAACCCAGACAAGTAGAGCAGCTTGAGAAAACATTAGAAGAGATAGTCAGAGAAGCAACTATTTTGGATAAAGAGGCAGAGCAGGATGCGAACCATCAGTACCGTTTAGAAGAGTTGGTACTAGAGCAGGAAAAGTTAGATTCAGAGCTTGAGGAGGTCACCGAGCGCTGGCAGAAGGAGCTTTCGATGGTGCAGAAGTTGAACGAATTAATGCTGAAACACAATACTGCGTTAGTCGAAACCGAGGAAGAGGAGGCGGATGCTGGAGAATGCCTTACGGAAGACGGTGAATGGAATGCGGATGATCTGATTGGTAAGCTAGCACAGATGCGATTTCAACTAGAGCAACTTCAGGGTGAATCTCCAATGGTCTACCCGGAAGTGGATTCTCGAGTTGTGGCTGAAGTGGTCTCAGATTGGACGGGCATTCCAGTTGGGAAAATGCAGAAAAGCTCAATCGGTGTATCACTTAAATTAGAACAGACCTTACGCCAAAGAGTGGTTGGGCAGGGCAGCGCGCTTAAAGGCATTGCTAAAGCGATGAAAACATCATCTGCCAAATTGATGGATCCAACCAAGCCGTTGGGTGTTTTCCTGCTTGCGGGGCCAAGCGGTGTTGGTAAGACTGAAACCGCGCTGGCACTCGCTGAGCAAATGTATGGAAGCGAGCATAACCTGACGGTGATCAATATGTCGGAGTTTAAGGAAGAACATAAAGTCTCGTTACTCATGGGCTCCCCTCCAGGTTATGTTGGTTATGGTGAAGGTGGTGTCTTAACCGAGGCTGTCAGGCGTAAACCCTATTCGGTCGTATTGCTCGATGAAATTGAGAAGGCTCATCTCGGGGTCCAGGATATTTTTTATCAAGTCTTCGATAAAGGAATGTTAAAAGATGGTGAGGGGCGCGATATTGATTTTAAGAATACGCTTATTATCATGACTTCAAATGCTGGTACCGACACCATCATGAAGCTTGCTGAGGATCCTGAAACACTGCCTGAAGGCGAAGCCCTTAATAAATTAATCCATGAAGATTTGCTAACAGTCTTTAAACCGGCATTTTTAGGGAGAGCGACATTACTGCCGTATCTGCCATTAAATGAAGAAGTACTAGAGACCATCGCTCGTATCCAGTTGGGTAAGGTGTCACGACGAATCGAAGACTCTTATAAAATCAGTTGTGAATTTGATCAGTCCGTAGTATCTAGCATTGTATCTCGCTGTTCCGAGGTCGACTCTGGTGCTCGAAACATTCAAAAGATTATTAATCAAAGTCTACTGCCAGAGCTTTCGGAGTATTTTTTAAATGCGATGATCGAGGAGTCTGATATCAGCGATTTAAAAATTAGGGAAGAATCTGGAAATCTCATATTTGACAGGGGTTAGAGGATCATTTGTCTGGTCATACTAGTCATTGTAAATCAAGTGTTATATGGCTTGAGTTGATTATGATTGCTGTTTCTATGAATTGGTTCTTACTTTAGACTTTATTTGCGTAAAATAGTTGATAAATTTGAACTGATTAGTAATATCTGATCGTGAACTTGATTTCACGCAAGATATATCTTGAATTATATCGATACAGATGAACAAACATATGGACGGTTAAAAGGAGAAAATTTCATGTCTATATTTATGAATTACGACAACATCAAGGGTGAAACGACAGCGAAAGGTCATGAAGACTGGATTGATTTGTTGTCATTGGACTGGGGTGTTCAGCGCGGCATTACTGCGCGTGTGGGCACTAGCAAGGATCGCGAAGCGACATCTGCAGACGTTAGTGAATTGCGCATTACAAAATATATGGATAACACGACGCCTTACTTGTTTAAGGAAGCCTGTGTTGGTAAAGGCAAGCCGGTACAGATCCATTTAACAAAAACGGGTGATACGCTTGAAAACTATATGGAGTACAACCTAAAAGACTGCATGATCAGTGGCTACCGTGTAAACACTGAAGGCGAACGTCCTGTTGAAGAAATCACGCTTAGCTTCACTAAGATTGAGCAAAAGTACACGCCATACGATGATAACCATAAAGCAGCGAGCCCTGTCAGTAATGGTTATGACGTTGCAACAGCATCAATGATCTAATCATTAGTGCTAAGAGTACCATTAAAGGGAGGTCATGCCTCCCTTTCTTGTCTCTAAAAACGTCTCACTAATAAAATGGGAACTAGATTGGTTTAAGAGAAAGTGTAGCACTGGTTATTGAGTAACATAGTTATTGAGTAAAATAGTTTCTGAGTAAAAAAGGGAAGCACGATGGGAATATTTGAGAAATACACACAGGGAAACCGCTTACTTCAAGTCGAGACTCCTCTCGGGGGAAATACCCTCCTGCTAACGGCTATTGAAGGTTATGATGAGCTTTCAGCGCCTTATCAGTTTACTCTAACCTGTTTGTCAGAAGAGCCCAGTTTACCGGTCCAAGATTTGGTTGGGAAACCTGTAGACTTCGGCTTTGAATTGAACAATGGCGCTACGCGCTACTTCAATGGGTATGTCAGTCGATTAGTCAGTTTAGGCACTGCATCAGAACACTTATATCGTTACCAATTGACGGTAGTGCCGAAATTATGGTTTCTCGGTAGACGTGTGAACTTAAGGATATTTCAGCATCAAACATTGCCACAAATTGTTGAGAAATTGTTTGCTGAGCATGAGATCACATTTGAAAATCGGATCACTGCCAATTACCCCAGACATGACTATTGTGTGCAGTACCGTGAAAGCGATTTGGACTTTATGAGTCGTTTGCTAGAAGAAAGTGGGATCTTTTATTACTTTGAACATCTTCAGGGTGAACATAAGATTATCCTTGCAGATAATAAGTCGAGTTATCCCGCCTGTGCCCAATCAGTGGTGGCTCAGTCTTATGGCAGTTTGGACGATGAGCATATTTCAGATTGGCGGAAAGAAGTAATCTTCCCTCATGGACAATATAGTGCCAGAAGCTACAATTTTGAAAGTCCCAATGATGATTTGAGTACGAACTGTCAGGCACACAATGATTTTCCAGGAGTCGAGCCTTATGAAATATACGACTACCCGGGAGAGTATTACGATTCAGGGGATGGGGAGCCAGAAACCAAGAGTCGAATGCAGGAAGCTGAGCAGTATCATGAACGAGTAGAGGCAAAAAGCAGTTGCCGTAATCTATCGGTCGGAGGGACCTTTACCGTCAGTATACATGATGACCGTACTGAAATGGGACAGAGTTACTTAATCACAAGGATGCAGTATAAAGCTCAAGATAATACTTATCTCAACAGTGATGATCCGCAGCAAGAAGTAAGTAATAGTTTTACGTGTATTCCAAAGTCTGTCCAGTTTCGTCCAGCCAGAAGACAGGCGAAGCCTTGTGTAAAAGGGATTCAAAGTGCAGTCGTGACGGGACCTAAAGACGAAGAGATTTATACTGACGAATATGGCCGTGTAAAAGTACAGTTTCACTGGGATCGTGAAGGGAATTTGGATGAGAATAGTTCCTGCTGGGTGCGCGTGTCGCAGCAATGGGCTGGTGCGGGTTTTGGTGGTATCAATATTCCTCGAGTGGGTCATGAAGTCTTAATCGAGTTCGAAGATGGCGATCCAGACAGACCGATCATTACTGGGCGTGTTTATAATGGTAATAACCCCGTACCTTATCATTTACCTTCCAACAAAACGCAGAGTGGCTGGATGTCTCGTTCGACACCAAAGGGCAGCGTTGAGAACTGCAATCAGATTCGGTTTGAAGATAGAAAAGGCGCTGAGCAATTGTTGATCCATGCCGAAAAAAATCAGGACATCGAAGTTGAGAAAGATGAAAGCCACTGGGTTGGTAATAATCGCACAAAAGTTATCGACAATGATGAAACCAGTCATATAAAGCATGATCGTAAAAAAACAGTGAGCAATGATGAAGCGGCTGATATCGGTAACGATCAAAAGACCAAAATTGGCAACGATATTGAGCTTAAAGTGGGGAGAAACTCGCAAATTGAAATCACCAAGGATTTGTTAGAAAACGTTAACAATCATCGAAAAGAATATACCTATGCCAACCATTGGGAAGAAGTGGGTGGGCATTATGAGCATAAAGTACAGGGAAAATATGACCTGGAAGTCGTCGAGAAAATATTTAGCAGAACCACAGAGCATACATTGCATGCGTCAGATAAGGTGGTGATAGCTGGAGCCGGAGGATCGATCACCATTGATAACTCAGGTATTACTTTGGAAGGGAAGGAAATCAATATTAAAGGCAGTGCGATCAATATGGGAAGTGGTTCAGCAAAGCAGATTGAAGCATTGAAAGGGGCTGCTAACGAGGGGTTACCCTTCTGTGAAGAGTGTGTGACGAGAAAGGATGACGAATAAAAGATTACCGAAGCTTACAAAGAAGGAACGAGCTCATTTAAAAGAGCTGCTGTTAGACTCTGTAGGAGATAATGAAGAGTTGTACGCTATTGTCGACTCAGCAAAGGATGGCTCAATACCGCATTACTTAAACGGTCT